>NZ_JBNNPK010000020.1:79537-131768 GCF_050275675.1 Allobosea sp. NPDC003192 | reverse complement strand
CGCGCTCGTGTGATCGATGAGATCCTGGGCAAGGTCTCCGCTCGGCACGGCACGGATGCCTGCCTTCTCGGCCGCGTAGACCTCCATCAGCAGATCGGCACGGTTCTTCCACCAGCGATAGATCGTCGGTTTGCCGGCGCCGGCGCGGCGAGAAACCGCGTCGATCGAGAAGCCGGCATAGCCTTCCTCCCCCAGCACGGCGCGGGCGGCGGCGAGGATCGCCGCCTGCGAGGCCGGGTTGCGCCGCGCGCCGATCGAGGCGCGGCGAACCGGAGTTGCGGCTTTTGCGGCCTTCATCGTCGCTCCTTTTCGCTTCGGTCCTGCAGCAGCGCTTTTCGCCCGCCCCGGCAAGCACTCCCCCTGCAAGCACGATCTTGCAGCAGACGGCTTGATATCGAAACGGTCCGTATCTATCAATAATAACGAAACGGAACGTTCCGTTATGGAGATGGACATGACCACCCTTACCCGCAACCCCATTCTCGCCCGCCTGCGCTTCCTGGGGACGCTGATGCTAGGCGCCTATCTGCTGATCAACGCGATCCTGGCCTTGCTGGCGCCGCTGACGTCAGGCTGGTCGACCTGGTCGGTGACAGCGCTCGCCGTGCCGCCGATGGTGCTCGGCATGGTCTATCTCGTCATCCCGATCGCCCGACGCTGAAACGCCGTCCGCGCCGACCCGAATCTGTCGCCGGAGCGACAGATTCGGCTGCAATACAGCACCGAGGCAACACGCCTCGGCTGTCTGCACGGCACTACCCTCGGGAAAATTGAGGGAGAACGCCATGAATGCAACCGTGCCCGAAGAGCGGGTCTGTGCGCCAAACGACGCGCTGGATCGGCGGCCGAAACGCCGCGACAACGGCTTCGCAGCAGGAGCCCGCTAACCCAAGCGACAAAATCCGTGTGCAGCCGCCTTGGCCGCAGCAGCGGTAATTCGTCGCCACCGCCTGTTTTCACCAACAAGAACAGCGCCTTGCCTTGCACCATCCTTGTGCGGGCGCGCTCGGAAAAGCTGCAAGAGCCTACTTGCGGCCCGCCCCGATGATCGCACAAGCTGTCGCGTACAAGCCGATACGGGAATTCGAAACGCCCGGTTGGCCGAACCCAAGGGGAGGTCCCATGAAAGGTTTCGCAAAATTCGTCGCAGCCGCGGCGCTCACGATCGCCGGCGCTACGGGCGCACTCGCCCAGGCGAAGGAATGGAAGGAAATCCGAATCGGCACAGAGGGCGCCTATCCGCCCTACAACAACCTCAACGCCAAGAAGGAGCTGGAAGGCTTCGAGATCGACTACGGCAACCTTCTCTGTGAGAAGATGAAGGTGAAGTGCAGCTGGGTGGTGCAGGATTGGGACGGCATCATCCCGGCACTGCAGGCGAACAAATACGACATCATCCTCGCCGGTATGAACGCCACCGAGGAGCGCAAGAAGCAGGTCGACTTCACCACGCCCTACAGCAAGACGCCGATCTGGATGATCGGGCCCAAGAGCACTGCCTCGGCCGACATCTCGCCGGCGACCCTGAAGGGCAAGTCGATCGGCGCGCAGGGCTCGACCATCCACGCCAACTATGTCGAGAAGTTCTACAAGGACTCGACCGCGCGCCTCTATCCGACCCAGGAGGAGGCCAATCTCGACCTGCTCAACGGCCGCCTCGACTATATCGTCGCCGATGCGCTCGCCCTCGCGGACTTCCTCAAGGGCCAGGGCAAGGACTGCTGCAAGAAGATCGCCGAAGTGACCCGCGACGACGCGATCCACGGCGCAGGTGTCGCCGGCGCCGTGCGCAAGGCCGACACCGCCCTGAAGGACCTCGTCAACAAGGCGATCGCCGAGACCGTCGCCGACGGCTCGCTGAAGAAGCTCGAGGACAAGTGGTTCAAATACGAGTGAGCCAGACCCGCTGACGCCTACCCGCCGGCCACATAAGGGCCGGCGGGATCTGGCGCAAATCCACCCTTCGTCGAAGCGCGGACTTGCTCCAGTTCTTTGCATTGTCGCGTTTCCGGACGGCGAACCGGTACCCACTTCGCCTGGAAACGCTCCAGTCCCTCGCGCGCCGGCCCTCCCATGTTCGACAAACTCGCACTGCTCGGCTTCGGTCCCGGCGGCTGGGGCTGGGCCCTGCTGCAAGGCGCGGCCAATACCATCTCGGTCGCGCTCGCGACCCTGCCCTTCGGCCTGGCGGTCGGCCTGATCATCGCGCTGTGGAAGCGTTCGGACAGCATGCTGCTGCGCTCGCTGGCGACGATCTACACCACCGTCTTCCGCGGCGTGCCCGAGCTGCTGACGCTCTACATCATCTATTTCGGCATCCAGGTGCTGGTGCAGAAGGTCTGGAGCGGCTTCTCGATCCCGCCCTTCGTCGCCGGCATGGTCGCGCTCGGCATGGTGCTCGCCGCCTTCTCCAGCGAGGTCTGGGTCGGCGCGCTGAACTCGATCCAGAAGGGCCAGCGCGAGGCCGCCTCGGCGCTCGGCCTGTCGAAGGCGCAGGCCTTCCGGCTCGTCGTCTTCCCGCAGCTGATCCGCGTCGCGCTGCCAGGCCTCGGCAACAATTGGATGGTGCTGCTCAAGGAAACCTCGCTGATCTCGGTGATCACGCTGCAGGACATCATGTTCATCGCGACGCGCGCCAATGTCGTGACCAAGGAGCCGTTCCTGTTCTTCGGCACGGCGATGATGCTCTATTTCTTCTTCTCGCTGGTCTCGGCCTGGGGCATCGGCAAGCTCGAACAGCGCACCAATCGCGGCTTCGCCGCCTTCGGCGGAGCGACGCGATGAACTGGTGCGAATATCCCGGCTACCTGATCGGCAGCGAGGTCCTGCAGAACTATGGCTGCCGCATGGCGAGCGGCCTGTGGATCACTTTCGAGCTGGTCGTGCTCTCGGTCGCGTTCGGCTTCGTGCTGGCACTCGGCCTCGCCATCGCCCGGCTTTACGGGCCGCGCTGGGCCAAGCTCGCGATCCAGGGCTACACCACCTTCTTCCGCGGCACGCCGCTGCTCTGCCAGCTCTTCCTGGTCTATTACGGTTTCGGCCAGTTCCGGTTGTTCTGGCAGGACATCGGCCTGTGGTGGTTCTTCCGCGAGCCATTCTACTGCGCGCTCTTCACCTTCACGATCAACACCGCCGCCTACCAGGCCGAGATCCTGCGCGGCGCCATCCAGTCGATCCCGCGCGGCCAGTTCGAGGGGGCGCTGGCGCTCGGGCTGCATCGCTGGGCGACGCTGCGCCGCGTGATCCTGCCGCAGGCGATGATCCTGGCGCTGCGTCCGCTCGGCAACGAGCTGATCGTGATGATCAAGGCGAGCGCCATCGCCTCGCTGGTGACGCTGTTCGACCTGATGGGCGCGACACGCCTCGCCTTCGCCCGCTCCTTCGACCTGTCGATCTATCTCTATGCGGCGCTGATCTATCTCGTGCTGACCGAGATCATCCGCCGGGTCTGGGACCGGATCGAGATCAGGCTGACGCGGCACATGGCGCTGCGCTGAGCGGCTGACCGCTCAGCCCGGCAAGGTCAAGACCAGCGGGCCATTGGCGGTCGCGACGACGGTATGCTCGTACTGGACCGTCGGCGCCCGCGGCTCGGAATAGAGGGTCCAGTTGTCGCCTTCGGCATGCTCTGCCCAGTCGGCGCCGAGCGACAGGAAGGGCTCGACGGTGAAGACCAGCCCCTTGTGCATGGTGCGCCGCTCGGAGCGCTCGGGCCAGGTCGCGATCTCCTTCGGCTCCTCGTGCAGCGAGCGCCCGATGCCGTGGCTAGCGAGGTTGCGCACCAGGGTGTAGCCGTTCTTCTGGGCGAAGCGGCCGACCGCCTCGCCGATCCCGGCGATCGGCTTGCCGGCGCCGACCTGGCCGAGCCCGGCCCAGAGCGCGCGCTTGCCGTCGCGGCAGAGCTTCTCGATGCGACGATCGACCGGCGGCACCGTGAAGGAGGCTCCGGTGTCGGAGAAATAGCCGGCCTTCTCGGCGGAAACGTCGATGTTGACGAGATCGCCCGCCATGATCCGGCGTTCGCCGGGAATGCCGTGCGCGACCTCCTCATTGATGCTGATGCAGGTGGCGCCGGGGAAGCCATAGACGGTCTCGGGGGCGGAACGCGCGCCGTGCTTTTCGAGCATCTCGCGGCCGATCGCGTCGAGTTCTGCCGTGGTGATGCCGGGTTCAAGCGCCTTGCCCATCGCGGCCAGCGTATCGGCGACGATACGCCCGATCTCGCGCAGGGCCTGGAGCTCTTCGTCATTGGTGATGGTCATGCGAGGTTCCTGACGGATTTCGGCGAGGGCGGCAAGGCAGGGCGCGGCAGACTGCCCATGCGCGATCCCTGCGGAATCGCGATCGCTGCTATCGCACCTGCATCGCTTCCCTCGCCTTCCTCGGCGCGCTAAAGCCGCAGTGACCTTTCAGACGATTGCAGCGGAGCACCTCATGGCCAAAGTCGCTTTCCTCGGTCTCGGCGTGATGGGCTATCCCATGGCCGGCCATCTCAAGGCCAAGGGCCACGAGGTCACCGTCTACAACCGCTCGCCGGAGAAGGCGCAGAAATGGGTGGCGCAGCATGGCGGCGTCTACGCGCCGACCCCGGCTCAGGCGGCCGAAGGCCAGGAGATCGTGTTCTGCTGCGTCGGCAATGACGACGACCTGCGTTCGGTCACGATCGGTGAAGGCGGCGCCTTCGCCGCAATGGGCAAGGGTACCGTCTTCGTCGACCACACCACCGCTTCCGCCAATGTCGCGCGCGAGCTCGACGCCGCGGCGACCGCAGCCGGCTTCGGCTTCGTCGACGCGCCGGTCTCCGGCGGTCAGGCCGGCGCCGAGAACGGCGTGCTGACCGTGATGTGCGGCGGCGAGCAGGCGACCTATGCCAAGGTCGAGCCGGTGATCGCGAGCTTCGCCCGGATGTGCCGGCTGATGGGTCCGGCCGGTTCCGGCCAGCTCACCAAGATGGTCAACCAGATCTGCATCGCCGGCCTGGTCCAGGGCCTGTCCGAGGGCGTCCACTTCGCCAAGCGCGCCGGCCTCGATGTCGAGGCGATGCTGGAGGTGATCTCGAAGGGCGCCGCCGGCTCCTGGCAGATGGAGAATCGCGGCAAGACGATGAATGCCGACAAGTTCGATTTCGGCTTCGCCGTCGACTGGATGCGCAAGGATCTCGGCATCGTGCTCGACGAAGCCCGCCGCAACAGCGCCCGCCTGCCCGTCACCGCGCTGGTCGATCAGTTCTACGCCGATGTGCAGAAGCTCGGCGGCGGTCGCTGGGACACGTCGAGCCTGCTGAAGCGGCTGGAGCCGTAAGGGCTCAGCCGACCAGCCGCGCCACCTCCGCTCGCAGCACCGGCAGCAGCTCGGCCTCGAACCAGGGGTTCTTCCTGAGCCAGCCATTGTTGCGCCAGGAGGGGTGCGGCAGCGGCAGGACGCGCGGCCGGTGCTCCCCGGCGAAGATATTGCGCCAGTCGGCGACGGTCGCCGTCAAGTCGGCGGCCGCCTTCGGCCCAAGATGCCAGGCTTGCGCATAGCGGCCGATCACCAGCACGAGCTCGATGTTCGGCAGGCCCGCGAGCACGCGGGTCCGCCAGGCAGGTGCGCATTCGCGGCGCGGTGGCAGATCGCCGCCCTTGCCGTCGAGCCCGGGGAAGCAATGGCCCATCGGCACGATCGCGACGCGCGACGCATCGTAGAAGCGGGCATGGTCGAGGCCGAGCCAATCGCGCAGGCGGTCGCCGGAGCGGTCGGTGAAGGGCCTGCCGCTGGCATGGACGCGCGTGCCCGGCGCCTGGCTCGCGATCAAGAGGCGAGCGCTCGCCTGCGCCTGGATCACAGGCCGTGGCTCATGCGGCAGGCGCGGCAGATGGATCGGCTCATCCCGGCAGATGCGGCAGGCGCGCAGTTCGGCGAGGACGTCGTCGAGCGTTTCGGGTGCATCTACCCCCTGCCCGCTCATCGTCCGGCCAGCCGCCCCCGGCCCTTTCCCTGCGAGATCAGCCCGTCGCAATACCAGGCAGGCACCCTGTCGGCATGCTTCTCGGGATCGCCCGGCTGGACAGTGAAGGCGCCGATGATGTTACCGCTGACGGCGCTGCGCGGCACGTATAGCGTGCCGCTGCGTTCGACAGTGAAGCAGTAGGTCTGCCGGGTCTCGATCGGGCCGTAATAGTAGCAGATCGCATCCTCAGTCGTGGTCCAGCAGGCATCGCGGTTCGGCGTCGCACGATCGCGATTGTAGCCACTCACGCGCCCGTCCGGGTGATGGTACTCGCTGAAGGTCTCGCCGCTGCTGTAGCGCCCGGTCGCGGTATTGCCCTCTACGAGCTGGCGCATCTGCTCGCCGGTCAGCCGCTCGACGGCGAATGCCTCGCCCAGCCACAACAGAGAGAGCCCAGCAAGCAACACCAGCGCCAGAAGCCTCATCGCGAAGCGAGCCGCGACGACACAGACGGCGGCAATCCCTGCGAGATCAAGCCGTCGCAATGCCAGGCAGGCGCCTTGTCGGCATGCTTTTCGGGATCGCCTGGCTGGATCGTGGCGATGGCATTGATGCGGCCGGTCCGATAGGTCTGCAGCACATAGAGCGAGCCGCTGCGCTCGACGGTGAAGCAATAGGTCCGGCGGGTCGCGAATGGGCCGTAATAGTAGCAGACGGCCTCATCGGTCGTGGTCCAGCAGGCATCGGTGTTCTGCACATGGCGGTTATGCCCGGTCGCGCGGCCGTCCTGGTGATGATACTCGCTGAACGGCAAGCCGTTATTGTAGCGGCCGGCAACCGTGTTGCCCTCGAAGAGCTTGCGGATCTCCTGGCCGGTCAAGCGCTCGACCGCGAAGGCGCTCGTCGCCGAAACGCACAGCGCCAGCAGCGCCACGATCCTGCCAGACCACCTCATCTGGCCGCCACGCGTCGCGACATCAGCGGACCCTGCGGGCCGCGCGAGATCAGCCCGTCGCAATACCAGGGCTTGCCGCCGTCGGTGTGGTTGCGCGGATTGGCGAGCTCGATGGTCGCCACCGCGTTGATCCGGCCATTGTCGATATTGCGCAGGATATAGAGCCGGTCGGTCAGCTCGACCGTGAAGCAATGCGTCGTCCGCTCCTCCGGCGGGCCGTAATAATAGCAGACGGCATCGCCCTTGGTGATCCAGCAGGCGTCGCGGTTCTCCTGCCAGCCATTGTTGCCGAGCGCCCGCCCGTCCGGGTCGTGGAACTCGGTGAAGAAGCCGCCACCAGTGTAGCGGCCGCTGACCGTGTTGCCGGTGAAGGCGCGGTTGATCTGCTCGCCGGTCAGCTTCTCCATCGCCGTCGCGGCGAACGGGAGCATCAGAGCAAGCAGGATCAGCGGCAGGCGCATGATCAGACCTTCCAGCTCGGCCTGGCCGAGAGCTCGCCATGCCAGCGCCGGATATTGGCGAAATCCTCCGGCAGCGGGATGCGCGAAGGCTTCATGAAGTCGATGGCGATGCCGGCGGTGATGTCGGCGACCGTCAGCTCGTCGCCGCAAAGGAAGCGATTGGCGCCGAGCTGCAGGTCGAGCAGCACGAGATGATCGTCGATCTGCTCGCGGCTGGCCTCGGCCCATTCCGGCACCTGGTCCTCGAGCTCGGCCATGGCGGGATGGCCGTGGCGGAACACCGCCGAGACCGCCGAGAACAGGCCGAGCTCGATGCGGCGATTCCACATCTCGATCAAGGCCGCTTCCTTGGGGGCGGCGCCGAACAGCGGCGGCGTCGGATGCAGGCTCTCGATATAGCGGCAGATCGCGATGGTCTCGGCCAGCGCCGTGCCGTCCTCCAGCAGCAGCACCGGCAAGCGCTGCGACGGGTTGATCCGGGTGAATTCCGGCGTCCGGTGCTCCTTCCTGGCGATGTCGACCGGAATGAGCTCGGGCAAGGGCACCCCCTTCTCGGCAAAGAAGATGCGGACCCGCCGCGGATTGGGCGCGCGCCCGCCATCATAGAGCTTCATGCCCTCTAGCCTTTCGCCGTCTCGGGACATGTCGGTTTCACGGTGCCGCCCCGGCCCTGTCAAGAGTTCAGCCCGCAAAGACGGCGGCAAGACGACGCGCCGATTACCGGAACAGGAACAATGCGTCTTCTGCCGCGATTGTTACCGACGAAGGGGCAACCGTCATGCCACAGGATTGGGGCTTCGTCGTCTGGATCGTCATCCTCGCCATCCCGGTCGGGCTGATGCTCGCGACCTTCTGGTCGCGGTCGCGCCGGCCCGGTACCGCCCGAATGGAAGGCGCGAGCGAGGATGATCCACGCGAGCCGCTCTGAGCACTCAACCCGGCGCCAGCAGGATCAAGGCGAGCGGCACCGCGACCGCCGCGACCACGGTCTGCAGCGCGCAGATGCCGGCCATCAGCGGCGCATCGCCGCCGAGCTGGCGCGCCATCACATAGGATGAGGAGGCGGTCGGCAGTGCCTGGAACAGGATGGCGAGCGTCGCTGCCTGGCCACCGAGGCCGAAGCCGTTCAACGCGACATAGGTCGCGAGCGGCATCAGCACGAACTTGACGAAGGAGGCGACCAGCGCCGGCTTCAGCCCGCGACCCAGCGCCCCCCAGTCGAGCGCTGCGCCGACACAGAGAAGGCCGATCGGCAGCGAGGCCTGGCCGAGCGCCTTCAGGCAGCCCTCGACACCCGGCGGCAGGCCGAGTCCGCTGAGCTGGATGGCGATCCCGATCACGCAGGACATCAGCAGCGGATTGAGGGCAAGCCCCCGGAGGATGCCGCGCAGAGTCGGTTGCGCCGAGCCCCAGCGGGCGAAGACCAGGACGCAGAGCACGTTGACTGTCGGCACGATCGCGGCGTTGGCGACGGCCGCGAGCGGCAGGGCGGACGGGCCTAGCATGCTGCCGGCGGCGCTGAGGCCGACATAGTTATTGAAGCGGATGCCCCCCTGGAAGACGGAGGTGAAGGCGGCGTCGCTGTAGCCGAGCCAACGCTTCGCCAGGACGAGCACCGCCGCCACGGTGACGATGGCTGCGATCAAGGTCAGGGCCAAGGCAGCGACGGGCAGGCCCTTGAGATCGGCCATCGCCAAAGCGTGCATGAAGAGGGCCGGCAGCAGCACGTAATAGCTCAGGCGCTCGGCTTGCGGCCAGAACGCGTCCGGCAGGAAGCGCAGGCGACGCATGGCATGGCCGAGCGCGATCAGGAGGGCGATCGGCGCCAAAGCGAGCAGAATCGCACCGATCATGCCGGGAACTCACAAGCGGGCGGCCGAGCGGGCAGCAATGTCATGCGGCGGCGAATCCAACCTCGAGGGAAGCGAAGGCGATCCTTCTTTAGGTCGCCGCTACCGGAGAGGAAAATACCTGAGCCGGCAGCGGGATTGAGAAATCCGCATGGCCGGCCCGCGCGCTCAACGCGGATGGCTCCTGCGCCACTCCTCCGGCCGCTCGAAGCTGAGCGCCCAGATGCCACGGCCGGCGGCCTTCGCTTCGGCCTCCTCAGTCTGGTAGGCGCCATAGGAGACAGCGTTGCCCTGGCGCACCAGAGCCGCGTTGATTTCGGCGTCGCCTTGCTTGCAGCGCGCCAGTCCTCGGCCATAGCGATCGACCCGCGACACCGAGCAACTGACGTTGCCGAGCGTCAGCATGGCGGCGAGCGCGCGCCGCGCCTGCCGGCCGCAGGCGACCTCGCCACCGGTGCGGTCGCGGCAATTCTGTCGGTATTCCGGCGCGTCGATGCCCTCCAGGCGCAGCTCCTCGCCGAGCAGCCGCAGCGAATCGCCGTCGATCGCCTCGGCCGCTCCGGCGAGGCTGCGGCCGGTGCCGAGCCGGTATTGCAGGACAGCACCGGCGATTGCCAAAAGCAGAATGAAACCAAGGGCTACGACGAAATCGACCGAGCGGCCGACACGCCGCCAGCCGAACGGTCCGTAGTTGCTTGTCCTGAATCCGAAGCGCGCCATCAGGATAAGCTTAACGATTTCCAACCCATGATGGCGAGCCGGGACGCGACGGTTGCGTCGCCGGGCAGGAGCCTTTGCCTTCGGATCATGGCGGAACTGACAGCCGAACAGGTGCAGCGCGGTCGCGGACCCGATCCGACCGTGCTGGCGCGCCGCAAGCTGATCAACCGCGAGGTTCGGTCGGCACGCGAGAAGCTGACCTCGTCGACCGGGCTGCAGCGCGCCTTCGACTATGAGCTGGTGCGCGTCTTCGCGCAGTATCGGCTGAACGGTTCGGCCGGCACCTTGCTGCTCGCCTTCCTGGTGGCGGCTGCGGCCTGCGTCTGGGTGCCGTTCTACACGGCCTCGATCTGGCTCGGCCTGGTCCTCCTGACCACGGCGTTCACCGCGGTGCTGTGCCGGCGTTTCCTGGCCGAACCCTCCGCGGCCGCGCGCGTTGCCTTCTGGCGCAAGCTCCTGCCTGCAGCCGAGCTGCTGCACGGGCTGTCCTGGGCCTTGCTGGCAGGCCTCTTCATCGGCGTCGAGGCGCCTGGCGCCCGCTTCTTCCTGATGACGGCGCTGCTGATCGTCAGCGCGCTCACCGTCACGCTCGCAGCGGCGATCCCGGTCGCGGTCTATTCGGGCCTCGTGCCGATCGTCGGCGCAATCGTCCTGTCCTTCAGTGGTCGCAGCGACATCGACAGCGTCACCATGCTGCTGATGGCGGCCTGCGCGCAGCTCTTCTTCATCTTCCTGACCAACCGGCTCTATTCCACCTCGGTGGAAACGATCGAGTTCCGGGCAGAGAAGGACGCGCTGATCACCGAGCTCGAGACTGCCAAGGCCAATTCGGACGAGGCCCGTCGCAAGGCGGAGGAAGCCAACCTCGCCAAGTCGCGGTTCCTGGCGACGATGAGCCATGAGTTGCGCACGCCGCTCAACGCCATCCTCGGCTTCTCCGAGGTGATGAAGAACGAGGTGTTCGGCGAGCACGCCAACGCCTCCTACAAGGAATATTCCGGCGACATCCATTCCTCGGGCCAGCATCTGCTGACGCTGATCAACGAGATCCTCGACCTGTCACGCATCGAGTCCGGCAAGTACGAGCTCAACGAAGAAGCGATCAGCCTCGCCGCGATCACCGACGACGCCGCACACATGCTCAACCTGCGCGCCAAGGCGAAGGGCCAGGCCATCAACCAGGCGACGGAGCCCGAGTTGCCGCGAATCTGGGCCGACGAGCGCGCCATCCGCCAGGCGGTACTCAACATCCTGGCCAATGCGATCAAGTTCACCCCGCAGGGCGGCGAGATCTCGATCAAGGTCGGCTGGACCGCGACCGGCGGACAATATGTCTCGATCACCGATACCGGCCCCGGCATCCCCGAGGACGAGATCCCGGTGGTGATGCAGACCTTCGGGCGCGGCTCGCTGGCGATCAAGACCGCCGAGCAGGGCTCGGGCCTGGGCCTGCCGATCGTCAAGGGCCTGATCGACCTGCATGGCGGCGGCTTCCGCATCAAGTCGAGCCCGCGCGCCGGCACCGAGGTGACGATCACGCTTCCCGCCGAGCGCGTGATGGACACGCTGCCGGCCCTGCCGCAGCCCGGCGAGCGCTCGGCGGCATAGGATCCGCTTCCGAAGCCCGTCAGGCCGATGGTCGAAGCGTGAGATCGAGCACGCAGAGCCGTTCGGCCTGCTCCTCATCGAGATGGAGCCCCAGCCCTGCGGCAGCCGGCAGATCCGAAGCTCCGCCGGCGAAGCCTGGCACGGCCGGCCGCCCGAGGTCGAAGAAGAGCGGCGTCTCGTCGAACTGGACTTCGAGCATACTGAAACCCGGAAGAGCGGCGCTGAGATGCAAGCTCGCGGCATGGCAGACCGGCCCGGTCGGATTATGCGGCGACACCGCGATGCCCCGCTCGGCGAGCATGCGGCCGGTGCGCAGCATTTCGTCGACGCCGCCGACATATTTCATGTCCGGCATCATCACATCGTAGGCATCTGCAAAGGCGAGGAAAGCCGGCGCGCCGCTGAACTCCTCGAGCCCGGCCAGCAACGTGCCGGACGCATTGAGCTTGCGCCGCAGTTGCGCCAGCAGAGGCAGGTTGGCCTGCGTCTCCGCCACGGGGCATTCCAGCCAATAGAGAGCATGCTCGCGGACCGCATCGACAAGGCGCCAGGCCAGATCGGGCGCGAAACGCCAATGGCAATCGACCATCAGGCGGCGCTCGCCGCCCAGCACCTCGCGGGTGGCAGCGATCCGATCGAGCCCCCTCGCCAGCGCGGCCCGTCCTTCGGCATCGTCGGAGAGAGCGGGCGTGACCTCGTCGAACGGGGCGATCTTGACCGCTTCGAAGCCGGTGGCGAGCGCATCGGCCGCGCTTGCAGCATGGCCGGCGGGCGTGCGGTCACGGGTGCGCCGGTTGATGTTGGCATAGAGCGGAATCCGGACATCGGCCCGCGCCCCCAGCATGGCGGCCAGCGGCTTGCCCTCGCACCGGGCGGCTGCATCGCAGCGGGCGACATCGAACGCGGTTGCGATCGTGGCGAGCGGCAGCGGCACCGGGCGCTCGAAATCCGGCATTGGCGCACCGGTGAGCCAGGCGGGCAGATGCGCCAGCGCCACATCGACGAGCAACCGCTCCTGACCGTTCAGACTGGCCTCGCCAAGACCCCTCGGACCCGAGGCAAAGGCCAGCTCGAGAAAGACCCAGCGCGTCTTGTCGGTGATGCGCAGCACGCGCAGCCGCGCGCACTCGATGCGATCGGCCGCGGTCACCGCGCCCTCCCCTCGTGATCTGCAAGCTGCGCCAGCATGTCCTGGCGCGTCTTGGTGACATGGGCCGCGGTCAGCACACTGCAGGCGTCGGCATCGCGCTCGGACAACGCCCGCAAGATGTGATCATGGTCGCTCGCCACGCCGCCGAGCCGCTCGGGCCGATAGCCATAGCGCGACCAGATCGCCGCCAGCAGCAGCCAGTGCCGGTCGAGCAGGAGAAGCCCCTCGGCATTGCCAGCCGCCTCGTAGATGCGGCGATGGAAGCGTTGGTTGATGGCGACGCCGCCGGCGAAATCACCACGGGCGACGGCGGCCAGCCGCTCCTGCTCCAACGCCGCGACCTCGGTCAGCCCGGCGTCATCGATCGCGAGCGCCGCCTGCCGCGCCAGCGCGACCTCCACGGCGATGCGGATGGTGAAGAGATGGCGGATGTACTCGGCGTCGACCGTGACGACGCGCGCGCCCTTGTTGGCGACGGCTGCGACAAGCCCCTCCCCGACCAGGCTGCGCAGCGCCTCGCGTACGGGCATCGGGCTTGCGCCGTAGCGCGTCGCCAACTCACGGATCCGCAAGCGCGCGCCAAAATCGAGCCCGCCATCGAGGATGTCGGCGCGGATCATGTCCTTGACGGAGTCGGCGAGTGATAGCGGCTTATCCATTGATTTGATCACAAATGCCGTATATCTCTGCCTGTCAAGGCGTTCAAATGATAATTGTGATCACATCGAACGGGAGGCAGGCATGAGGAAGTTCGTCGCGTCATGTATGGGCGCCTTGCTCGGCTTTGGCCTGTTGGCGGCGCAGGCCGCCCCCTGGCCGGAGCGGCAGGTGACGCTGATCGTGCCGAGCGCGCCCGGCGACGGGTCGGACATCGCGGCACGATTGATCGGCGAAAAGCTGCAAGCCGCGCTCGGGCAGCCCTTCATCGTCGA
This sequence comes from Allobosea sp. NPDC003192, assembly GCF_050275675.1. NCBI lineage: Bacteria > Pseudomonadati > Pseudomonadota > Alphaproteobacteria > Hyphomicrobiales > Alloboseaceae > Allobosea > Allobosea sp. NPDC003192. The sequence continues at coordinate 118,163 of NZ_JBNNPK010000020.1, read as the reverse complement.
GAACCGGATGGGCGCCGGCGGCGTCGTCGGCTCGGCGGCAGCGGCCAAGGCGGCTCCGGACGGCTACACCCTGATCATGGCCAATGCCGGCTCGCATGGCATCATCCCGGCGACCTACAAGGACGTGCCCTATGACGCGATGCGCGATTTCGCGCCGGTCTCGCTAGTCTATCGCGCGCCGAACATTTTCCTCGCCAGCAAGAAGCTGCCGGTGAAGTCGCTCGCCGAACTCGTCGCCTATGCCAAGGCCAATCCCGGCAAGCTCAGCTTCGCCTCGGGCGGCAACGGCTCCTCGGCTCATATGAACTCGGAATATCTCAAGGTGCTGACCGGCATCGAGGCGACGCATGTGCCCTATCGCGGCTCGGCCCCGGCCCTGAACGACATCGTCTCCGGCCAGATCGAGTTCATGGCAGTGAACCTGCCGCCGGCGATCGGGCTGGTTCAGTCCGGGCAAGTGACGCCGCTCGCCGTCACCACCCGCAAGCGCGCCGCGGCGCTTCCAAACGTGCCAACGGTGGAGGAAAGCGGCTTCGCCGGCTACGAGACGGTAGCCTGGTTCGGCCTGCTCGCACCGGCCGGCGTGCCCGCCGAGATCATCGCCAGGCTGCATACGGAAGTGGTCAAGGCCTGCGCCGACCAGCAGGTCCAGCAAAAGCTCTCAGTGCTCGGCGGCGAGACGGTCTGCAGCACGCCGGCCGAGTTCCGCAGCTTCCTCGGCGCCGATATCGCGCGCTGGAAGGAGGTCGCCACGGCGGCCAAGATTTCGCTCGATCCGAAGTGAGAACCGATCGTCGCAAGACTCCCAGGACGGAGTGCCATGGTCCCGCGCTTCATCAGCGCGGGATCAGAATGTCCTCTTGAAGACCGTATGTCCCGAGCGGCTGGCGACCTTGTCATAGAGCTCCGCCGCCGTCCGGTTCTCCACCTGCATGTGCCAGTAGACCCGCAGAGCGCCCTCGGCACGGGCAAGATCGTAAAGAGACTCGATCAAGCGTCGGCCAACCCCGCATCGGCGGGCCGCTTCGGCCACGAAGAGGTCATTGAGGAAACAGACCAGCTTGTCCGACGCGGTCACCGGGTGGAAAACCGCGTGGATGATCCCGACGAGAGCGCCTTGCTGAACGGCAACCAGAGCCGTCATGGGATCGTCCGAGAGAAATCGCGCGAAGGTCAGATCCGTGACGGCGGCCGGCGGCGGTGGACCACCGAACGGGCCATGTGCGTGGTAGCCGATCCAGAGCTTCTCCCAGCCGGAGCGATCGCCAGCTTCGAGGGGCCGGATCGCGATATCAGTCACGTCGCCTGTCATCCGATCGGCTCGCCTACTCGCAGGGCTTGTGAAAGCGGGTCCAGCGTGTTGCTCAGGCGACCTTTGGCAGGACCGCCGTCGCGCTGCGCTCGGATTCGACCTCTTCCCACCAGTCACCCAGCGCATCGATCAGCGGCACCAGGCGCAGGCCTGCGGCTGTGAGCTCGTAGTCGACGCGGCGCGGATAGCCGTCATGGTCCATGCGCCGGACGATGCCGGCGGCTTCCAGCTTACGCAGCTCCAGCGCCAGCATGCGGTGCGAGACGGTGGGGTTGTCGCGCCTGAGCTCGCTGAAGCGCTTGGTTCCGTCCTTCAGATAGTAGAGCAGCAGGGTCGGCCAGCGGCCGCTCAGCACCCGCATGACGCTTTCGATCGAGCAGTCGGACACGACGTCCTTCATGATCCGTTCCGCGCCTGGTTACAGAAAAGTGCGTAATTTACTTGGGGGCCCGGATGACTAGGTTCCAGCCCGCTGCGCAGCGTTTCCCAACCCACATGGAAAACGCAAGATGGAACCGATCCTCGTTTATGGCTACCCGTCCGGCACCTCGATGGGCCTCGTGGCGGCGCTGGAATGGCTTGGCCAGCCCTTCAGGCTGAGCCGCGTCGACATGCTCGGCGAAATGCGCGAGCCGCCCTACAAGCGGATCAACCAGCGCGTCGAAACCCCGGTGCTGATCACCGATCAGGGCCGCCCGCTGACCGAGACCATGGCGATCGCCGCCTATCTCGAAGCCCGCGACACGGAGCGGAAGATCAGTTTCGAGCCACTTTCGCCGGAAGCCGACCGGATGCATCAGCTCATGGGCTTCCTCAACACCGGCTTCACCGGCGCCTTCACGCCGCTCTGGGTCGCGCTTGAGCTGCCTGAGCCCGATCCCGATTTCGAAGCGGCGCTGCGCCGTTTCGGGCGCGAACGGGTGATCGAGCGCCATGACCGGCTGGAAGAGATGCTGGATGGCAGCCGCTGGCTGGCCGGCGACAAGCATACCCTCGCCGACGGGCTACTCGTCGGCGTGGCGCGCTGGCTCGAATACCATAAGGTCGCCGACATCTCGCGCTGGCCGAAGCTGCAGGCGCTGCGTAAGCGGGTCGAGAGCGATCCTGCTGTGGCCTTCGCAACCGCGCTGGAAAATGGCGAGACCCCGGCCGGCGAAGGCGCCTTCAAGGGCCATGTGCCGCTGGCCGACGTGATCGAGCGCTTCGGCGCCTGAAAGCCCCCACCTCTCTTGTTGTTGCGGGCGCGATGATCGCGAGCCAGCAGAACCCGATATGGCCACGCCGCCGACACAAGAGCGGCGGCGTGGCCATATCAGCGCGTGGGGGATAGCCCCAGGATCTTGTCGGAGCGGATCAGGCATCTGCGGAGAAGATCCGCCATTTTCTCCGGCGTCTCCGCGGAAACACCGCGCGGTCGTATCGCAGGACTCTGGTTCGGAACATCTACCGAAGCACAATTCAGGACGCTCCAGAGATAGGCGGTGTTGCACCCCTTCTCGGCGACCATGCCGCCATCGACCTCGCGCCGAATCTCGTCCACCGATGCGAAAGCGGAGTTCTGCCGGGGGCTGGGCTGATGATCGACCCGCCACCTCTTCACAGCTTCCGCGATGACTGCATTGCGGCAGACATCCAGCTCCGTCGTCGGATTCTGCTTCATCAGCGCACGGAAGGCCGGCTCGCTCTCGGCCGCCACGGGATCAACCCGGCCTCCGCATAGCGCAAGCATGCACAAGGCGCGAAGAGTCCTCATGAAACAGCTTCTGTCACCGCCCGCCCGCCGAAGCAACCGACCGCGTCAATCCTGCCGCTCCGACACGCCCGCCTGCGCGAAGGTCGCCATGCCGGAATGCACGCCGGCTGCCGCCTTGACGAGGCCGGCTGCGAGCGCTGCACCAGTCCCCTCGCCCAAGCGCATGTCGAGCGCCAGCAAGGGCTGCTTGCCGAGCTTGACCAGCGCCTGCGCATGCGCGCCTTCGGCCGAGAGATGGCCGGCGATGCAATGGTCGAGCGCCGAGGAATCGAGCGCGTGCAGGATCGCGGCGGCGGCGGTGACGACATAGCCGTCGAGGATCACCGGGATACGCTGCAGGCGGGCGGCGAGGATCGCGCCGCAGATCGCCGCCATTTCGCGGCCGCCGAAGCGCCGCAGCACTTCGAGCGGATCGCTCAGATGATTGGCGTGCAGCTTCAGCCCCGCCTCGACCGCGGCGATCTTCCGCTTCAGGCCGTCATCGTCGACGCCGGTGCCGCGGCCGCACCACTGAGCGGCCCCGCCGCCATAGAGCGCGGCGAAGATCGCCGCCGCCGAGGTGGTGTTGCCGATGCCCATCTCGCCAAGCGCGAGCAGATCTGCGCCACCGGCGAGCGCTTCCATGCCGAAGGCCATGGTGGCGACGCAGGCGCGCTCGTCGAGCGCATCTTCCCGCGTGAAATCGCCGGTCGGCAGGTCGAGGGCGAGGTCGAAGACCTTGAAGCCGAGATCATAGGCGGCGCAGATCTGGTTGATCGCGGCTCCGCCGGCGGCGAAATTCTCCAGCATCTGACGCGTCACGCTCTGCGGGAAGGCCGAGACGCCCTGGGCGACGACACCGTGATTGCCGGCGAAGACGCAGACCAGCGGCCGGTCGACCCGCGGCGGCGCCTTGCCCTGCCAGGCCGCGAGCCATTCGGCGATCTCCTCCAGCCGGCCGAGGCTGCCGGCCGGCTTGGTCAGTTCCTTGTCGCGGGCGCGCACGATGTTGGCGGCCGCCATGTCGGGCCCCGGCATATTGGCGATGAGGTTGCGGATATCATCGAAAGGCAGGCCGGAGGCGGGCATCGCAGACATCTGAGGAGCCGATCTTGAAAACCTGAGGAATCGGGCAGCGCGAGATCGCCGCCGCGCAGCCGCTGCTGCTATAGGCTGGAGCGGACGAAGACAATCCGAGGGCGGCGTGGCGCAAACCGACAGCGATGATGCGACGCAGGCGACGATACCGATCTGGCCGGGCTGGCTGATCGCGACCGCGACCTGCATCCGCTTCTATTCGCGCCTGCCGGTGCCGGCACTGCCGGGCGAGAACCCGCATTCCCTGCCGGATTTCCGGCTGGTGCCGCGTGCTTTGCCCTTCGCGGCGTTGGTCATCGCGGCGCCTGCGACGCTGATTGCGCTGCTGACCGGCCTTGCGGGCGTCAACGCCCTGCTGACCGGGGCACTCGCCGTCACCGCCCTCGTCGTGACGACCGGCGCCTTCCACGAGGATGGGCTCGCCGACAGTGCCGACGGGCTGTTCGGCGGGCATACGCCGGAGCGGCGCCTGGAAATCATGAAGGACAGCCGTGTCGGCACCTTCGGTGCGCTGGCGCTCGGCCTGTCGCTGCTGCTGCGGGTGAGCGCGCTCGCGGCGATCCTGCAAGCCGCCGGCGCATGGGCGGCCGCGGCGGCCGTGCTCGTCGCCGCGCCCTGGTCGCGCGTCGAGGGCATCCGTATCCTCGCCACGACCCCACCGACCCGGCGCGACGGTGCCTCCGCCTCGGTCGGACAGCCGGACGGATCGGTGCTGCCGGTCGCCTATGGTCTGTCGGGCGGGCTCGCTTTGGTCCTGGTCGCTGCCGGCACCCTCCCCTTGGCCGGCATCGTGCTCGGCCTAGCGTTGTCGGCGCTGACGACCCTTTGGCTGTCGCGCACGGCCATCCGCCTGATCGGCGGGCAGACCGGCGACATCCTCGGTGCGGCGCAGCAGCTCGGCGAGATCGCGATCTATCTCGGCCTCGCCATCGTCATCGGCTGGGCCGGACGATGAGCGCGATCTCCAGCCCTTGCATCAAAATCTGCGTGATCGATCCGGCGAGCAAGCTCTGCCAGGGCTGCGGCCGGACCCTGCAGGAGATCGCGCAGTGGTCACGGCTCTCCGAGGCCGAACGCCTCGCCATCATGGCAACGCTGGAGGAACGCCTCAGCCCTCCGCGAGACGGGCAAGCCCCTCGCCGGTCAGCCTGAAGAAGACCTTCTCCGGGTGCGGCCTCCCGCCGAGGCTCTCATAGAAGCGCAGCAGGCGCTCATCGTCGCGCGCCGCCGTCCAGTCGATCCGGCCGAAGCCGCGTGCCAGGGCGAGGCGCGCCAATTCCGCAAGCAGCGCCTTGCCGGCGCCGAGACCGCGGGCCGCTTCCGCGACGTAGATCTCCTTGAGGAAGCAGCCGGGCCGGAGGCCCGGCCCCGGATAGATCGCGGAGAAGGCGGCGAAGCCAACGATCGCGCCGTCATGCTCGGCGACGAGCAATTCGGCCCCGGCCGGTCGGTTCGCCAATCCGGCGCGAATCTCGGCATCGGGCGGACAGGGCACGCGGTAATGCGCCTGCATCTCAGCCATCACGCCGGCGAGCGCGGGATGATCGGCCTCCTCGCAAAGCCGGACGCGAAGCATGATACGCGCCTTCAGAAAATCAGCGACCAGAAGAAGCGGGCGCAGACCACCAGCAGGAAGATGCCGAAGGCGACTTCCAGCCGGCGCTTCGACAGGCGATGCGCCAGGCGCGCGCCGATCGGCGCCGTCCAGATCGAGGTCGGGATGAAGAGCAGGAAGCCGATGAAGGAGACGTAGCCGAGCGAGAGCGGCGGCAGGATGTCCATCTTCGGCCAGCCGGCATAGATGTAGCCGAGCGCGCCGGGGATCGAGATCAGCACGCCGAGGCCCGAGGAGGTCGCGACCGCCTGGTGGATCGGCCGGCCATAGAAGGTCATGAACAGGCTGGAGAGCTGGCCGCCGCCGATGCCCATCAGCGCCGAGAGCACGCCGATAATCAGGCCGTAGATCCGCATCAGGAAGGGGCCGGGCATGTCGTCGCCCAGCTTCCAGCGATCGGAGGCGAAGAGCAGGCGCATGGCGCTGGCGAAGGCGACCGCGACGAAGACCGCCTTGAACACGTCCGGCGGCGCATAGCGCGCGATGAAGCTGCCACCGAGTACGCCGAGCACGACCGGCACGGCCCAGATCTTGATGATCGAGGTGTCGACCAGGCCTTTGGCGAGATGCGCGCGATAGGAGCGGATCGAGGTCGGGATGATCACCGCCAGCGAAGTGCCGACGACGAGCGGCATCCGCACTTCCTCGGGCACGCCGATCACCCGGAAGACCTCGTAGAGCACCGGCACGATGACGGCGCCGCCGCCGACGCCGAACAGGCCGGCGAGCAGGCCGGTGACGGCGCCCGCCGCGATCAGCGACACCGCGAGGAAGATCAGGTCGTTCAGGGGAATTCCGGCGATCATCATGCACCCGAGCCAGGACAGGTCGGGCTGCTCTTAGGCTTTTGGCCGGAAAGGGCAAGGTTCAGGCGGCAAGGCAGGCATGCGCCGGGGCGACTGCACCATAGGATCGGTGGCGGCGGGCTGCGCGTCAGAACAATCCCGACGCGCCCTGAAACAGCGGCCGGTCACGGCCTGACATAGGTCCAGCCCTTCTCCTGCAGCTCCATCACACGGACGACACCCGACTTCACCACCGCCGCTTCGGGGATCAGGGCGATCTCCTTGTTCTCGGCCTTGCTCATATTGCCCTGGGTATTGCCGCAGGCCTTGAAGGAGATGGTCGGCGTGCTCAAGGCGATCGTCGCGATCCGCGCCTTCACCGGCGAGGTATCGTCGCGCAGCATGTGCAGGCCGGGACCGAAGGTGACGACCTCGATTTCCACCTTCTCGCCGAGATCCTGGTAGTACTGCGCCACGTTCGTCGCGTTGTTGAGCGCGAGGTTCATCATCGCAGGATCGTTCGTGTTCACCTGCAGGATGAGCCGGTGCGCCTTCCTGTCGGGCACGGGCGGCTTCGGTGCCTGTACTGCACTGTGCTTCGTGGCCTGCGCTATCGCGGGCGGCGCGGCGAAGGCGATCCCGGCCAGCAGGATCGCGCCAAGAGCATCTTTGAACCTGATCGTCATCGCATCCCACCCATGGTTCGAGGACTATTCGCTACGTGGCCTGGCAAGGGTGCGCGGCCATTTGCAGGCTGCGGCGACCCTGTCCCGCGCCGCCTTCAGGCCGACGAGGCTGAAATGCGCGTCATGGACGGCGCCGGCGCGCGTGCCGAGACGGATTGCGATGCCGCCCTCATTGGGAAACGACAACAGCAGGCCGACGACATCGCCGCGGAAGGCGACGCCCGTCCCGTAAGTCGGCCGTCCGGCCGCAACCTGCACAGGCTGGCTGTCATCGAGGCGATAGGACAGGCTGTAGTCAGCGCCGCTCTCCGTAGTAGCCTGCCCGCCAAGAACCAGCTCGGTCCGGCCGCCCCGGCAGTGAATGGAAAGCTGCCTCAGCGCGCCGTTGGCATCGCCTTGAGCGAAGGTGGTGGCGGTGACGATCGGCGTATAGTCCACCGGAGACGTGGTCTCGCTGACGATCCAGCCCTCGGCATCGCCGGGCGGGCGACGAGGTACTGTGACGGGCTGCGGCAGCTTGTTCAGGCAGGCAGGCCGCTCCGCCGGGTCGAGCAGCGAGCAGGCCCGAAGCTGCGCCATCGGATCGGGGGCGCCCTGCGCGAAGGCGATCCGGCTCGCAATCTCGAAGACAACCGAGAGCATGACCAGCTTCATTGGCTCGCACGTTGCGTCTGCGCCTTGCGATCGAGCCAGTCCTGGGCTGCCGGGAAGCGGTCGAGGCCGGGGACGGTCGCGGCGAGATTGATCGACTTCCATTTCGGGTCGAAGCCGGGCGCCTGCAGCTTCTCGACACGGCTGAACAGGAGGTCGACGAAGCGGGCGACGCGCTCGTAGCGGTTGCTCTGGGGAGCCCAGTTGAACGCGACCAAAGCGGTCGGCACCGCGATGGTCGAGACCCGCTCGCCTTGCTTGATCAGCCCGGGATATTCGCCGGCCTCGAGCACCGCCGGCAGATAATAGTCCTCGAACTTGCTGTCGTACTGGACCGGCAGGAACTTGAAGCCGGGCTCGAAGCGCCCGCGGACGAAAGCGTCGACCGGCTTCGAGGTGATGAAGACGACGGCGGCCATCTCGCCCTTGCGCATCTGCTCGAGCGCGAGCTGATGCGGGATGAAGGTGTTTTCGGCATTGATGCCGAGACGGCTGAAGATCAGCGGTCCCGAATAGGCGGCCGCAGTGCCGAGCGTGTTGAAATTCACCTTCTTGCCGGCGAGGTCCTGCAGGCTCTGGATCTCGGGCCGCACGAAGACATGCAGCTCCGAGGGGAAGAGATTGAGCACATAGGTGATCTTGCGCCGGATTTGCGGGAGCTGGGCCTTGTACTCCTCCAGCGCATCGGAGTTGATGATCGCCGTGTCGATGCCGCGCAGATAGAGCAGCGAGTTCAGATTCTCGGTGGCGCCACGGGTGACGATCGGCAGCACGTGCAGGTTATTCCCGTCGTCGACGACGCGGGCCATCTCGGCCCCCAGGCGAAGCGGCGCGCCTTCGAGCAGCCCTGCGGCAAGACCGACCGTCCAGGCATTGACCTTGTCCTGTTCCGTCGGGGCCGGCCGGACCATGCGTCGCGGCTGGCCGGAGCTTGCTTGCAGGGTCTGGGCCTCCAGGCCGGGTGACGCGAGCATAGGCACCAGCGCCGCCAACCCGGCCAGAAGGCGCAGGCATCGTCCTGAAGGCATTTTCATCCCGAACTCTCCCCTAGAGCGCGCGCCAGCGAGGCCGAGTTAGCGCGGCAACGCATCGACACGATCCTTCGCCTCCTGGATGCCCCCGACCTGCGCCCGCGCATAAAGCTCGCGCGCCCTGGCGATCTCGCCGCGCGTGCCATAGGTCCCCCAGGCCGACAGGATGCGGGGATCGTAGGTCTCCGCGAGCATGAAGCTCGCCCGGGCACTGCCCATTTCGGCGGCGCGCTCGAGCACGACCCGGGCGGAGCCGATGTCCCCCTGCCCGAGCAACGCGCTCGCCCGGGCAATCAGCCGCATCGCCTCGGGGCTGTTCCGAGCTTCTCCAGACGTCGGCGGCAGCGTCGCGCCGGCGACGATCGCTTGCGGAGGCTTGGGTGTCTCCCTGGATACGGCCGCAGGCTGCACCGGCGCGACACGTAGCGACGCCAGTTCCTCCGCCGCGGTGACGGCACGGTCGTGCTCCTGCTGGAGAGCCTGACGCAGGTCGGAGATCGTGCTCTCGCTCGCCTGCTTGAACTTCTCCGCTTCGCCGCGGGCCGTTTGCAGCTGTGCCAGCTGGGCCTCGGCTTCGCGCTGTGCAGCCGACAGCTCGCCCGCCAGGGCGGCCCGTTGCGCGCGTTCCTGCTCGATGGCCTGACGATACTGCACGGTGCCGGCAGCCTGTTCCTGTCGAAGCGCCGCGACCTGTGCGAGGGCTGCCGCCTTCTGCCGCTCGAGGTCGAGCCCTTGCGCGGTCCGCGCCGCCTCCGCCTGCCGGAGTTGGCCCGCCTCCTCGCTGGCCCTGCGCAATTGTGCCGCCTGCGCCTCGATCTCGCGTCGCGCGGTCGCCAGCTCGGTCACCAGAGCGGCGCGCTGGGCACGCTCCTCTTCGAGGGCTTGGCGATGTTGAGCCGCGGTCGTGGTCAGCGATTGTCGTGCCGCGGCGGCCTGAGCGAGGGCGGCCGTCTTCTGCCGCTCCTGTTCCAGCACCTGCCCGGCTTTCGCCGCCTCCGCCTGTCTGAGCTGACCCGCCTCCTCACCGGCCTTGCGCAACTGCGCCGCTTGCGCTGCGACTTCGCGCTGTGCAGCCGACAGCTCGGCCGCCTGCATGGTGCGCTGCGCGCGTTCCTGGTCGAGGACCTGGCGATACTGGGCGGTCGCCGAGCCGAGCTCCTGACGCGTCGCCGCCAGCTCCTGCGCGAGAGCGGCAGCCTTCTGCCGCTCCTGCTCCAGCGACTGGGAACCCGTTGCCGTCGCGAGTTGCTTGAGCTGCTCGATGTCGTCATTTGCACTCCGCAGCTGCGCCGCCTGCTGCTGCAGTTCGCGCTGCGAGGCCGCTAGCTGATCGGCCAGCGCGGCATGCTGCGCGCGCTCGTCATCGAGCGCATGACGATGCTGCGCTGCCGCTGCGATCAATTCCTGCCGCGCAGCTGCGGCCTCCTGCGCCTGAGCCGCCGCCTTGTCCTGCTCCTGCCGCAGTGACTGCTCGTTCCTGCCGGCATCGGCCTGCAATTGCGCTTTCAGCGCTGCAATAGCGCCACGAGCTTCGGCCAGCTCCCGCGCCATGACAGCGGTGTCCGAGGCCTCGCCCGCCGGCAAAGCGACAGGCGCGGGCTCCCGCAACCGGCCGGTTTCCGGTCGATTTGCATTCCGCGGGACGAGGAGAAGCAGGATGGCGGCCGCCACGCCGCACGCCAGGGGGATGAACCGGCGCCGCAGCGGCGCGTGGTCAGGCCTATCGGATTTTCCCGGCCTGTCCTGCCGGTTATCAGCGGCCTTGCTGCGCCCCGGCACGGCGGGCGACGTAGCTGCCAACGTCCAATGAGCAGTGTCGATGGTCAGGCCTGCGTCGTTCCTTGCGACGACGGCCTTTCCATCTCCCGATGCGCTTTCGATCGCGTCGCGCATGTGGCTGACGCCTCTTGGTCGGCGGCATGGCCCTGGCGAACCGGGCGCACGAGCGACTTCGTTCCGGCCGATGCGAGCCGCGGCGCCTGTGCGAGAACGCCTGCGAGAGCGTCGACCACCCCCTCGCAGCGATCGAGCTGACCTCAGATCGGACAGGTCCAGAAGACGGGCAAAGGGGCAGGAGATTGCCCGAACGGAGTACCCTGCCGAGAGCAGCCAGCTCGCTAGTCGCTGACGCCCTCGCGCGCCACGATCGCCATCAAGGTCGCCATCAGCATGGCGCAGAGCTTGGGCTTGCCGTCGGTCACCGCGAAGACTTCGGCCATGGCGAGCGTCAGGGTGCGGCCGGCCTTGACCACCCTGCCCTTGGCGATCAGCTCGTCGCCGGTCGCGGGCGCCAGCAGGTTGATCTTGAACTCGGCGGTGAGGATGCCGCTGCCGGCCGGCATGGTGGTGAGGCCGGCATAGCCGGCGGCGCTATCGGCGATGGTCGCGACCGCACCGGCATGAACGAAGCCATGCTGCTGGGAGAGATGCGGCGAAGCCGGCATGGCGATCTCGACCTCGCCGGGAGCGACACGCACAAGCCGGGCACCCAGCGTCGTCATCATCGCCTGTTTGGCGAAGCTCGCCTCGATACGGGCGATCAGAGTGGGATCGGTCGTGAGGTCAGCCATCGGCCTTCACTCCGCGGCGATCGCGGGCGGAGCTTCGCGCTCGACATGCGCGATCGCGGCGCGCAGCTCGGCGAGCCCGGCGCCTGCCGCGACGCAATGCTCGGCGAGATGGCGGCGGAACAGGCGCGAGCCGCGCCGGCCGGGGAAGAGGCCGACGAGATGGCGGGTGAAGGCGTGCAGCCGCCCGCCCCGTTCGAGGTGAGCGGCGATATAAGGTTCCAGCGCCTCCAGCATCTCGAACGCGTCCACGACCGGAGCGGCCTCGCCGAAGAGCAACGGATCGACTGCGAGCAGTACTTCGGGATTCTGATAGGCCTCGCGGCCGAGCATGACGCCATCGACATGCTCAAGATGCGGCAGCCATTCATCGGAGTGCTTGATGCCGCCATTGAGCGAGACGATCAGGTCGGGATTGGCCGCCTTGAGACGGTAGGCTCGCTCATAGTCGAGCGGCGGAATCTCGCGGTTCTCCTTGGGCGAGAGCCCCTGCAGCCAGGCCTTGCGGGCATGGACCACGAGGGCATCGACGCTGGCCGCACGCACGGACGCCGTCAGCGCATCGAGCGCCGCCTCCGGATCCTGATCGTCGACGCCGATGCGGCACTTCACCGTGACGGGGATCGAAACGGCCGCCTTCATCGCCGCGACGCAATCGCCGACCAGCGCCGGCTCGCGCATCAGGCAGGCGCCGAAGGCGCCGCCCTGGACACGGTCGGAGGGGCAGCCGCAGTTCAGGTTGATCTCGTCATAGCCGAAATCGGCGCCGATCTTCGCTGCTTCAGCCAGCAGCGCCGGATCGTTGCCGCCGAGTTGGAGCACAACCGGGCGCTCGACCTCGTCGAAGCCGATCAGCCGCTGCCGGTCGCCACGCACCACCGCCTGCGCCGTCACCATCTCGGTATAGAGCCGGGCGCGGCGCGACATCAGGCGATGGACGATCCGGCAATAGCGGTCAGTCCAATCCATCATCGGCGCGACAGAGAAGCGGTGGTCTGCTGCGATCATCTCTATGGTCTGGCGTTGCCGGAAACCCGCCGGCGAGCGCAGCGCCCTAGCAGATTTCCTGCCCACAATATAGGGCGCCGCCCCCCTACTGGAATGTGAGGTTCGCCTTCGCGACGATCTCGGCATAGATGGCGCGGTCGGCGGCGATGCGCGTCGCGAACTCGGCCGGGCTCGAGAAGCTCGGCAGGACGCCGAGCGCCTTGAGCTGGTCCTGCGCCTTGGGATCGGCCAGCGCCTTGCCCGCGGCAGCGTTGAGCTTCGCGACGATCTCCGGGCTCATGCCGGCGGGCCCGGCGAGCCCGATCCAGGAATGCGCCGTGAATTGCGGGAAGCCGCTTTCTTTCATCGTCGGGACGTCGGGCAGTTCGAACCAGCGTCGCTCATTGGTCGTCGCCAGGATGCGGACCTTGCCGGCCTTGGCGAGCTCGACCAGCTCGCCCGCCATCATCAGCGGGACATGGCCGGCGGCGATGTCGTTCAGCGCCGGGCCGCTGCCGCGATAGGGCACATGCATCAGATCGGCGCCGGAGGAGATCTTGAGCAGCTCGCCGGCGAAATGGCCATAGGTGCCGACGCCGGAGGTCGCAAAGCCGATCGTGCCGGGCTTGACCTTCGCCAGCGCGACGAGCTCGGCAACCGTCTTCGCCTCGACAGATGGGTGCGCGCCGAGGAAGGTGAAGCCTTCGACCAGATTGGCGATCGGGGTGAAATCCTTCACCGAGTCATAGGGCAGCTTCTTGTCGACATTCGGCAGGATGGCGTGGGTGCCGGCCGAGACGAGCAGCAGCGTGTAGCCGTCCGGCGCCGCCTTGGCGACGAAATCGGAGCCGATCGCACCGCCGGCGCCGGCGCGGCTCTCGACGACGAAGGGCTGGCCGAGATCGATGCTCATGCTGTTGGCGAGCAGGCGAGCGATGCCCTCGACCCGCCCGCCCGGCGCGAACGGCACGATGATCTTGACCGGCTTTGTCGGATAGGCCTGTGCCACGGCCTCGACGGCGCCTGCACCGAGCGTTCCCGCGGCGGCGAGCAGCAGCGCCATGCGGCGCGTCAGTTTTCCCTTGAGCATCGCTTCCCTCCCCTTTTCTCGCCGAGTGTTCCGGATCGTCCGCCCGGTTACTCCTCGAACTTCATGTTGGTCTGCCTGGCGACGTCGCCGAAGGCTTTCTGCTCGGCCTTGATCAGGCTGGCGAAGGCCTCGGCGCTCTCGGTGCGCACGATGCTCGCCGCCGCCTTGACGCGCTCGACTGTCTTCGGATCGCTCATCGCCTTGTTGGCGGCCTGGTTGAGCTTCTCGACCAGCTCGCGCGGCATGCCGCCCGGCCCGAGCAGGCCGAACCAGAGCGGCGGCGCCGAGAATTCGGCAAGGCCGGCCTCCTTCATGGTCGGGATGTCCGGCAGGCCGGGCCAGCGCTGCGGATTGGTCGTCGCGAGGATGCGGACCTTGCCGGCCTGCGCGACCTCGATGAACTCGCCGCCGATCATCATCTGGACATGGCCAGCGACGAGGTCGTTCACCGATGGGCCGCTGCCGCGATAGGCGATATGGGTGATCTTGGAGCCCGCGGCGATGTTGAAGAACTCGCCGGCGAAGTGATTGTAGGTGCCGACGCCCGAGCTGGCATAGTTGAATTCGCCCGGCTTGGCGCGGGAGAGATCGACGAACTCCTTGAGGTTCGCCGCCTTCACGCCGGGATGCACGCCGATGAAGCTGTAGCTCTCGACCATCAATGCGATCGGCGTGAAATCGCGATCGGCGTCATAAGGCAGCTTGGCGCTGATCTTCGGCAGGATGGCCTGCGTGCCGGTCGAGGCGAGCAGCAGCGCGTAGCCGTCCGGCGGCGCCTTCGCGACGAGGTCGGAGCCGAGGCTGCCGCTGGCGCCGCCGCGGTTCTCGACGACGAAGGGCTGGCCCATCTGCTCCTGCAGGCCCTGCGCCAGCATCCGTGCCAGCGCATCGGCCCGCCCGCCGGCGGCGAAGGGCACGATGATCTTCACCGGTTTGGTCGGATAGGCCTGGGCCGTCGCGACTTGAGGCAAGGCCATGAGGGAGGCGGCGGCGATGAGGCCGAGAGCGTGGCGCCTGCTGGGTTTCATCATCTCGTCCTCCCCTTTCCCAATAAAACTCAGGCTTCCGTCGCTGCCTCGCGGGCCCGGCGGAAATTCGGCATGAGCAGCAAGGCGATCACCAGCGCGCAGGCGATCAGCAATCCCAGGCTGATCGGCCGCGACAGGAAGATCGAGGGATCGCCGCGCGAGAGCAGCATGGCGCGGCGCAGGTTCTCCTCCATCATCGGCCCAAGGATGAAAGCGAGCACCAAGGGCGCCAGCGGGCATTCGAGCTTGGCCAGCACGACGCCGAGCAGGCCGAACAAGGCGACGAGGCCGACCTCGAAGGCGCTGTTGTTCACCGTGTAGATGCCGATGCAGCAGAACAGCAGGATCGCCGGGAACAGCATGCGATAGGGCGCGGCAAGCAGCTTCACCCAGAGCCCGATCAGCGGCAGGTTGATGACGAGCAGCATCAGGTTGCCGAACCACATGGAGACGATCAGGCCCCAGAACAGCTGCGGCTGTGTCGAGGCGAGATTGGGACTCGGCGCGATGCCGTGGATCAGCATGGCACCAGCCATCATCGCCATCACCGAATTGCCGGGGATGCCGAGGGCCAGCATCGGAATGAAGGAGGATTGCGCGCCGGCATTGTTGGCCGCCTCCGGCCCGGCGACGCCCTCGATCGCGCCTTCGCCGAAGCGCTCGGGCGTATCCGAAATCCGCTTCTCGACGGCATAGGAGGCGAAGGAGCCGAGCATGGCGCCGCCGCCGGGCAGGATGCCGAGCAGCGCGCCGATCCCGGTGCCGCGCAAGGTCGCCGGCCAGGCGGCGCGGAAATCGTCCTTCGTCAGCCAGAGCCGCGACAGCCTGGTGCGCTCGCCCTGCCCTTCCGGCCCGCTGGAGAGGTTGAGCATGATCTCGGCGATGCCGAACAGGCCCATCGAGACGACGACGACGCCGATGCCGTCGCGCAATTCCGGCCGGTCGAAGGTGAAGCGGTCGAAGCCGGTGTTGACGTCGGCGCCAATCAGGCCGAGCAGCAGGCCGAGGAAGATCGCCCCGACCGCGCGCAAGGGCGAGCCCTGCGCGAAGACGACGGCGGCGACGAGGCCGAGCGCCATCAGCGAGAAGTACTCGGCCGGGCCGAATTTCTGCGCGAGCTCGGTCAGGGCGGGACTGGCGACCGCGATCAGCAGCGTGACGACGGTACCGGCGAAGAAGGAGGCCAGCGCCGCCGTCGCGAGCGCGGTGCCGGCGCGGCCCTTGCGCGCCATGGCATAGCCGTCGAGGCAGGTGACGACGGAAGAGGACTCGCCCGGCAGGCGCATCAGCACCGCCGTGGTCGAGCCGCCATATTGCGCGCCGTAATAGATACCGGCGAGCATGATCAGCGCTTCGGTCGGCTGCAGGTAATAGGTCAGCGGCAGCAGCATCGCCATGGTCGCGATCGGGCCGATGCCGGGCAGGACGCCGATCAGCGTGCCGATCAGCGCGCCGAGGAAACAGTACCAGAGATTGCTCAGCGAGGCGGCGACGCTAAAGCCCAGCGCCAGCGATTGGGCGATGTCGCTCATTGCGGCCACACCGGCATCGAGATCTTCAGCACATAGCCGAACAGGACAGTGCAGAAGGCCGCGAGCCCAAGCGCGATGAGCGGCAGTTCCTTCCAGCGGATCTCCTGCCCCGCGCAGGCGCCGATGCCGACGGTCAGCAAGCTGGCGACGAAGAGGCCGAGCCGGTCGATGGTCGACGAGAACACGATTACCGCGAGACAGATCAGGAGGATCGGCCGCCAGGCGATCGCCGGAGGCGCCCAGCCGCGGGTGAGCATGCCGCGGAGCATCAGCGCAATGCCGATGAGGACGAGGGCGCCGGAGACGATGCGCGGCAGGAAGCCCGGCCCCATGCGCTGTGTGGTGCCGAACACGTAGTTGCGGCCGACATAGAGGGCGAGTGCCCCAATCGCAGCGAAGAGGAGGCCGAGCAGGATGTCGTTCGCGCCAGATGCAGGCGCCGGCTCGGCCGGGGACGAGGCCGCTCCTGCATCGCTGTCGTTCAGCGGGCTCATCGCCCCTCCCCTCAGATGCGGCGATCCGCCGAGACGCTCATTGGCGCCTTCCTTTCATTTATATGCGAATATCTGTCTTATATGCAAAACATTGTCAATCTGCCGCGCCTGCCTGCGGTGACATGTCCATGGCTTGTAAGCTCAGCCCGGATTTACGCCGGAAGCCGCCGCGAATGCGGCCAGCGCGGCGATGCTGGTCAGCAGCGCCAGCGGGAAGCGCATCAGGCTGCGCTTCGTCCAGGCGCGGGCGGCGCCTTCGTCGACCGTCTCCGCCTTCTCGAAGGCGAGCGCCTTCGGGATCATGTCGAAAGCCGACCAGAGCCGCATCGCCAGATGCGCGGCCAGAGCCACAAGCAAGGCCGGGCGGACCCCGTCATGATCCCAGCCGAGATAGAGCGTGACGAGCAGGACGAGTTCGAAGGCGGAATGAGCGGGAATCCAGAACCGGACGCGGCTGATCCCGCCCTTCCGGGGCTGGACGATCTCCGGCTTGCGGGGCCAGGCACGATCGATAACGCCATGCTCGAAGATTCCGCCGCCCAGCCCGATATTGGCCAGAAGCGCCGTCAACGCCGTAGACAGGACGATCGCATCCATGATTTTATCTCATTTACTAATTATCTTATCAACTAAGATATGAAGCAGATGGCATCTTCAAGTCAAGACGAGGCGATCTCGCGCCTGACGACGATCCTGCGCCGCATGGGCGCCGCCAGCGCGCTGCACAGCCAGGCCGTCGCTAGGCGGGCCGGCCTCGCCTCGGTCGATCTCGAATGCCTGGACATGATCCTGCTGGCCGGCCCCGTGACCGCCGGGCAGATCATGGAGCACACTAAGCTGACCAGCGGCGCGGTGACCGGACTGATCGATCGCCTCGCCAGGAAGGGTTATGTCGAGCGGGCAGCGGACCCGCAGGACCGCCGCAAGGTCATCGTCCGGATCGTGCCGGAAGCGATCAGGCCGCTGCAGGAGCTCTTCGCGCCGATGGCAGAGCGCTCGGCCGCCCTGATGCAGCAATACAGCGCCGAGGAGCTGGAACTGATCGCGGGCTTCGTCGAGAAGGGCACCGCGATCGCGCTGGAGCGCGCCAGCGAACTGGAGGGCGGCTGAACGGCGCGCTGCCAGCCTGCCCCGGTCTCGGCTATGCCCGAACGATCGGGAACAGGGCCCTGAGCCGTCCGTTGCGGAGCCACAAGCCGCCCCACATGAACAGCCCGAGATAGAGGCTGAACAGCACATGGCTGAAGAGCGGGCTCCCGGCGCGGATCTGCGTCGCCATCGCCCCGCCCAGCAGCCCCATCATCAGGACCGCCCCCAGCAAGGCCGTGCGCGGGACGAGGTAGAGCATGAGGCAGGCCAGTTCGATCAGGCCGATCATGAAGGCATAGCCGGCCGGCCAGCCGAGCTGCGCCATCGTCTCCTCGGCGACCGGCAGGCGCAGCAATTTGGGCGAGATCGATGCGCCGAGCATGAAGAGGGCGAAGAAGCCAGTCAGGACGCGGCCGGTCCAAAGCGTGGCATTGGTGTTCATCTGCGTCTCCCTTGATCCGAGCTGTTCCAGGCGTCAGCCAACCACATTGCTGCCCGCCTTTCGGCAGGAACGATCTCGCAGCGGCGTGCTCACCAAAAAGCGTTTCTTACTGATCAGTACAAATCATCGCTTGCAGCCTGACGTCAAGCTGTTATTTATCGATCGGTACAAAAGAGGATCGCATGGCACCGATGGGACGACCGCGCGCCTTCGACCGCCAGAGGGCTCTGACGGCAGCCATGGCAGTGTTCTGGGAGCGCGGCTATGAGGGCACGACGCTGGCCGACCTGACGGAAGCGATGGGGATCAACCGTCCCAGTCTCTACGGGGCCTTCGGCAACAAGGAGGAGCTGTTCGCCGAGGCGCTCGCCCTCTACGAGGGGATGGAGGCCGAGCAGATCACGCGGGCGTTGAACGAGGCGCCGACTGCGCGCGAGGCGATCGAGGCGACGCTTCGCTACAATGCGCGGGTCTATGTTCAGGACGGGCGCCCGCGCGGCTGCATGATCGTGCTGTCGCTCTTGGTAGGAACGCCAGAGAGCGGGCGCATTCGCGACCTGCTCGCCGAACGCCGACGTGTCGGCGAGGACGAGTTGCGCGACAGGATCACGCGCGGCCAGGCCGAGGGCGATGTGCCCGCCGGCGCCGATGCCCGGCAGTTGGCTGCGTTCTACACCACCATCCTGCAGGGCATGTCGATCACGGCGCGCGACGGCGCCAGCCGCGCCGAACTCGACCGCATCGCTACGACCGCCATGGCGTGCTGGCCGAGGTGAGCTGCGAGCCGAACATCCAACCGAGGAGGCCCCGATGGCCCTGACCGACTTCAAGACGATCGACGATTACCTCGCCAGCCTCGGCGACGAGAACAGGACCGGCGTGCAGGCCATATGCGACGCGATCAGAAGAGCCGTCCCGGAGGCCGAAGGCGTCATCAGCTACCAGATCCCCGCCTTTCGCCACAATGGCGGCTGGATCTTCTATGTCTCGGCCCACAAGGACCACTACTCGCTGTCCTGCCCGCCGCCGATCCCGTCCTTCGAGACGTTCAAGGACGAGCTCGCACGCTACGCGAAAACGAAGTCGGCGCTGAAGCTGCCGAAGAAGGAGCCGGTGCCGATCGGGCTCATCGAGAAAATGGCGGCGCTCCACGCCAGCCACAATCTCGCCCAGGCCGGCAAGAAGTGCGGAAAGGCGTAGTTTAGGCGGCGAGCGCCGACCTTGTCAGGCCGCTTCGCGGATGAAGCGGCTGAGGAAGAGGCGGGTGCGCGGATGGCTCGGATTGGCCAGCACTTCTTCCGGCCTCCCCTGCTCGACGACGAGGCCGCCATCCATGAAGACGACGCGATCGGCCGCCTCGCGGGCGAAGCCGATCTCATGGGTGACGACGATCATGGTCAGCCCCTGGCCGGCGAGATCGCGCATCGTCGAAAGCACCTCGCCGACGAGCTCCGGATCGAGCGCCGAGGTCGGCTCGTCGAACAGCATCAGCTTCGGCCGGATCGCCAGCGCCCGGGCGATGGCGACGCGCTGCTGCTGGCCGCCGGAGAGCTGGCGCGGATAGGCATTGGCCTTCTCGGTCAACCCGATGCGGCCGAGCAGCTCCATGGCATAGTCGGTCGCTTCCTTCCGGCTATGGCCATGGACGCCGACCGGCGCCTCGATGATGTTCTCCAGCGCGGTCATATGCGGGAAGAGGTTGAACTGCTGGAAGACCATGCCGATCTGGCGGCGCTGCGCCGCGATGGCCCGCGGCGAGAGCTTGGTCAGCCGCTCGCCGTTGAGGCGGTAGCCGATCTGCTCGCCGGCGACCATGATCGAGCCGCGATCGATCGCTTCCAGATGGTTGATGCAGCGCAGGAAGGTCGACTTGCCCGAGCCCGACGGGCCAAGCACGACGACGACCTCGCCAGGCATGACGTCGAGGTCGATGCCCTTCAGCACCTCGTTGTGGCCGAAGGATTTGTGGACGTTGCGGGCGCTGACCAGCGGCGCAGCATCGGTCGCGATCCGGCTCATGGCGTCGCCTCCGCAATGACGGGCGCTCGTTCCGTCGCGCCGCGCTCGCCGCGGGCATAATAGCGCTCGATGAAGCCCTGGCCGATGTTCAGGATCGTGGTGATGACGAGATACCAGATCACCGCGACCATCAGCATCGGGACGACTTCGAAGGTGCGGTTGTAGACCGCCTGCACCGAGTAAAGCAGATCGGCCATGGCGATGACGCTGACCAGCGAGGTCGCCTTGATCATGCTGATCAGCTGGTTGCCGGTCGGCGGCACGATCGAACGCATCGCCTGCGGGATGATCACCCGCCACAGCGCCCTCGCCCGCGTCATGCCGAAGGCGTCGCTCGCCTCGGTCTGGCCCTTGTCGACCGAGAGCAGGCCGCCGCGGATGATCTCGGCCATATAGGCGGCTTCGTTGAGCGAGAGGCCGGCGATCGCCGCCGTCATCGGCGTGATCAGGTCGTTGGTGTGCCAGCTGACCAGCGTCGGCCCGAACGGGATCGCGATCGAGATCTCGGGGAAGAGCGTCGAGAGGTTGTACCAGAAGATCAGCTGGACCAGCAGCGGCGTGCCGCGGAAGAACCAGATGAAGAGCCCGGCGAGGCCGCTGAACAGCCGGTCGTCGGAGAGCCTGGCGATCGCCAACAGGAGGCCGATGATGACGCCGATCACCATCGCGACGACGGTGAGGCCGAGCGTGACGTAGAGCCCGCGCAGGATCGATTCCGCCGTGAACCATTGCGCCACGACCGGCCAGCCGAAATTCGGATTCCAGGCGACGATCCAGGCGAAATTGGCGGCGACCGCGAGCACGAAGGCCCAGAGCAGCCAGCGCCCCCATTCGACCGGGCGATGGGCGTTGGCGACGTCGCGCAACGTCGCCTGCCGGTCGTTCATCGGCTTAGCCGCGCTGCTCATGGCCCGCTCGCTCAGTTCTTCGAGAGGTTGATGCCGGGCTCGCCGATCATGTTGTTCTCGAGGCCCCATTTCCTGAAGATCGCCTCATAGGTGCCGTTCGCCTTGAGCGCCTTGATCGAGGCCAGCAACACCTCGCCCAGCGGCGAGCCCTTCGGCACCACCGCGCCCTGGAACAGGTCCTGGAAGCCGTTGGCCTTGCCGACCGCAGCGAGTTCGAGATCGCCCTTGGCCTGCTGGACGAAATAGGTCAGCGGCGCCTGTGAGGAGAAGAAGCCGTCGGAGCGTTTGGAACGGACCGAGAGGATCGAGGTCGGCTGGTCGGTGAAGGACATCACCTCCAGCGTGGGCTTGCCCTCGGCCGCACATTTCTCGGCCTGC
Organism: Allobosea sp. NPDC003192; assembly: GCF_050275675.1. Classification (NCBI taxonomy): domain Bacteria; kingdom Pseudomonadati; phylum Pseudomonadota; class Alphaproteobacteria; order Hyphomicrobiales; family Alloboseaceae; genus Allobosea; species Allobosea sp. NPDC003192. The sequence continues at coordinate 96,719 of NZ_JBNNPK010000020.1, read as the reverse complement.
GCCTTGATCACCTTCTCGGCCGAGCCGGCCGACATCACCGCGATCTTCTTGCCGCAGGTGTCGTCGAGGCTGGCGATCGCCTTCGGATTGCCCTTCTGCACCGCGAAGATCACGAACTCGCGGACATAGTCGACGAAGTCGTTGGCTTCCTGGCGTGACTTGAAATCGCCGATCGGCCCCATGGCGAACTGGTAGCGACCAGCGGCGATGCCGCTCAGCGCCGCGGCGAGCCCGCTCACCGTCGCATGCTCGATCTTGACGCCAAGGAGTTGGCCAATCGCGTCGGAGAGCTCGGCGCTGGCGCCGGTCATGGTCTTGGCGTCGGTGACGATCTCATAGGGCGGGAAGGAGCCGTTGTTGACCGAGATCATCTTGCCGGCCGTGCGGATCGCTTCCGGCAATTTGGCGCGCAGGGCCTCGTCGACCTTCTGCTCGGGGATCTTAATAGTCGCGTCCTGAGCGAAGGCCGGAGCCTGCAGGAGCGCAACAGCCAGCGCGGCGGCTCCGGCGAGTTTCACGATCATGGTCATGGCGACGTTCCCTTTTTTATCGTTTTCAGTGGATCGGCGGCCCGCTCTTAGGCGGCGAGCTCGGGACCGGCGAAGCGGCGGTTGACGAGGACCGGCAGCGCGGCGCGCGCCGCGGCGATACGGGCCGGGTCGATCTCGGCATAGATCAGCGCAGGAGCCTCGCCGGCGCGGGCGATGGCGACGCCGAGCGGGTCGACCACCATGCTGGCGCCGATATTGCGCGGGCCGCATTCGCCGGTGGCGACGACATAGCAGGTGTTCTCGAGCGCGCGGGCGGTGACCAGCACATCCCAATGCGCCTCCTTGCCGAGGCCGCGGACCCAGGCGGCCGGCAGCAGCAGGACATCGGCGCCGTTGAGCGCCAGGCGCCGGGCGAGCTCTGGGAAGCGCACGTCATAGCAGGTCATCAGCCCGCATTTCAGGCCGGCGATCTCGAGCAGCGGCGGCACTTCGCTGCCGGGCTCGACATTGGTCGATTCCAGCGCCGAGAAGGCGTCGTAGAGATGGAGCTTGCGATAGGCGGCGACGATGGCGCCGTCGCGGACCGCGACATGGACGTTGAAGACGCGGCCCTTGCCGTTCGGGACATGGATGCAGAACAGGGTCGTCAGCACCGAGCCCTTGCTCGCCTCTAGCACGCCCTGCATGAACGGGCCGTCGAGCGGCTGTGCCGTCTTCAGCACGATGTCGGGATCGGTGATGTCGCGGGCCAGGATGCCCTCCGGCAGCAACAGGAGATCGGCGCCGGCGGCCTTCGCCTCGCCCATCAGGCGGACGGAGGTGGAAAGGTTCTCCTGCCATTCGCGGCTGACGGCGAATTGTCCGAGCGCGGCTTTCATCAGTGGACTCCTTCAAGCGCGGAGGCGGCCGGGAACAGGGTCTCCGGCGTCAGATCGGTCTCGGCGAGGTTCTGGATGCGCAGCTGCTCGATGAACGCGGCGATCATCGCCCGGTTCGCGGCAAGCCCGCTCTCGTTCCAGTTCTCGGGCAGATCATGCCCGCTGCGCACCAGCTCGTCGATCAGCCAGGGCGTGGTGTCGGCATAGCGGCGGCGCTTCTCCAGCCAGATGCGCTGGCTTTCATCGAGCAGATCGCTCAGCGCCTGCGCCAGCCAGGGCTCGCGGGCGGCGAGTTCCGGCTTGAGGCCGATGATGTGCATGCCGGGCACGTAGCCGACCTTGGCGAAGTAATCACGCTCGGCGGCGCGGACATCCGGCAGTAGCGCCCGGAAGCGCGAGCCCTTCGAGAAGAAGCCCTGCGGCATGAACGGCATCAGCACGGCGTCGATCTCGCCGGTGGCGAGCAGGTCGAGCAGCGGCGGCTGGCCGGGCAGCGCCTCGATCCAGCCCGGACGGGCATAGCGCCCGACGCGGTCGGTGATCGGGTGATCGGCGGCGAGGCGGCTGACGGCCCAGAAGGCATCGTCGATCTCGAGCCCGCCCTCGGCCATCGCCGCGCGCGTCCAGGTGTTGCCGGAATCCTGCCAGCCGGCGATGCCGATGCGCTTGCCGTGCAATTCGTCGAAGCGGGTCAGCTTGCTGTCGGCGGCGGTGACGACGCAGCGATGGCGGAAGCCGCGCATGATGAAGTTCGGAATGCCGACGACGCCGGTCTCGCCGCGGGCGCGGCCGGTGGTGTAGCGGCTGAACGAGATCTCGCTGGCGTCGAAGCGTGGATCGCTGGCGAAGTCGTCGGGCAGCGCGGCGAGGCGCTCGATCTTCAGCTCGAAACGGTCGGGAACGAGGTCGCCGAGGAGCAGCGGCGTGATGAAGTCCCAGTCGCGCAGGGCCAGCCGGATCACAGGTTTCAAGCCATCGCCTCACTGCACAGAAAACCTTGGACGACCGAAACGATAAATGTTCAATCTATCTGATCAATCGCTATTACGTTCCTGAACATTCATTTTTTGAGTCGATGAACGACGAGCCCGACGCCTCCTGGCTGGCAAGCCGCCTGACGCAGCGCACCGCCCGCGGTCTGGCGCTCGATCTCAGCCAGATGATCCGCTCCGGCCTGCTGCCAGTCGGGACCAAGCTGCCGACGGTGCGCGACCTCGCCTACCGGCTCGGCGTCAGCCCCGGCACTGTCTCGGAAGCCTGGAGTGAACTGAAGCGGCAGAAGATCGTCTCGGGGCGCGGCCGCGGCGGCGCCTGGGTCAGCGGCGACAATGCGACGCCGCGGCCAACGCGGATGGCGAGCGTCGCCGATTTCGGACCGGATGCGCTCGATCTCTCGCTGGCGATCCCCGACGCCGCCCTGCTGCCGCCCTTGCGCGAGGCGCTGGCGCAGGCGGCGAGCGCGGAAAACCTCAACAGCTATGAGCGCACGCCGATCCTGCCGGCGTTGCGCGACGCGGTGACACCGGACTGGCCCTATGAGCCCGCGGCCTTCCTCGCCACCAATGGCGGCTACAACGCGGTCTATTCGGTTTTGCACGCGACCGTGCTGCCCGGCTCCTGCATCGCGATCGAGGATCCGACCGCGATGCGGCTGCTCGACATCATCGAGGACCTTGGCGCTGAGATCCTGCCGGTCGGCCGCGACGCAGAGGGGCCCCTGCCGGCAGCGCTTGCCACCGCGCTGGAACGGCGGCCCTCCGCCTTCATCTTCCAGCCGCGCACCCATTCGGTCACCGGCCAGCATGTCAGCCCGGCGCGGCTGGCCGAGCTCGGCCGGGTGCTCGCCGGCAGCGACACGCTGGTGATCGAGGATGACGGGGTCGGCGACGTCTCGACCCATCCACCGATCAGCCTCGGCGCGACGATGCCGGAGCGGGTCGTGCACATCCGCTCCTTCTCGAAATCGCTCGGGCCCGACCTTCGGATCGCGGTGCTGTCGGCCCCCGCCATGGTGATCCGGCAGATCCAGTCCTATCGCAGCTTCTCCTCGGGCTGGACCAGCCGATTGCTGCAGGCCGCGACCGCCTGGCTGCTGACCGATGCAGAGACGGGCCAGCGGGTCGCTGAGGCCCGAACCGTCTATGCCGAGCGCCGGCGGGCGCTGGTCACCTGCCTTGCCGAGCGCGGGCTCGCCATGCCGGAGAGTGACGGCTTATGCATTTTCGTGCCCGTGGAGAACGAACAGTTCGCGCTGGTGACGCTGGCGGCGCATGGCATCGCGGTGCTCCCCGGCAGCAAATGTGCGGTCAGACCGACCGAGCACGTCCGGGTCGCGACCGCGATCCTGGCCGAAGGTTATGAGCGGGTTGCCGAGGCGCTGATCAAGGCGGCACAGCTGGGCGATCAGCGCTGACGCAGTGCCCTGGTATGGGCCGGGACCTCCTCGTCCTCGAACAGCTCGGGATGCTCTGCGGCGATGCGCGGGAGAGCATTGAGGATCTCGCGCAAATGGATGCGCATCGCCGTCGCAGCCATGTCGGGGTCGCCGGCTTCGAGTGCATCGACGATGGCGTTGTGCTGGGTGATCAGCAGCTGGACCGGCGAGGTGCCGGGCAGCGAGAGATAGCGCACCCGGTCGGTCTGAGCGCGGGCGCTCTCCACCACCTTGCCCGCATAGTCGCAATCGACGATTTCGGCGATCGCCTGGTGGAAGGCCTCGTCGAGCACGGTGAACCGCGTGTAATCGCTGCGTCCCGCCGCCGCGCTCTGCTCGGCGATGAGACGGCGCAGCAACGCGACGCCACCGGGATCGATCAGCCTGCTCGCCGCCCGCGCCAGCGAGCATTCCACCGCCTCGCGTACGAAGCGGGCATTGGCGACCTCGCGCAGCGAGATCTTCATGACATAGGTGCCGCGGCTCGGCAGGATCTGCACCAGCCCGGCCTCGGAGAGCTTGATGAAGGCTTCGCGCACCGGCTGGCGGCTGACGCCGAAGCGGCCGGCGATCTCCTTCTCCGACAGCGCCTCGCCGGGTCGAAGCTCGCTGGCGATGATCGCCTGGCGCAGCGCCGCGACCAGTTGCGGCGCGATAGGATCGCGAAGGCGGAGCTGGACGTCCATGAGCGAAACTCCCTCGGCCAGCCGTGCCGATATTATACCGGTATGGTGGCCTAACGGCAAACGCCCGGCTCACTGCTCGCGCTTGCGCAGCAGATAAGTATCCATGATCCAGCCGTTCTCGGCCCGGGCAGTCTCGCGGATACGGACGATCTCGTCCGAGACCTCGACGAGCGGGCCGGAGGCGAGGACCTCCTGTGGCGCGCCCAGATAGGCGCCCCACCAGATGTCTAGGCCGACGGGGTCGATCTTGGCGAAAGCCTGCTCGCCGTCGAGCATGACCACCGTGCTGCCGTCCTCATCGTGGAAGCCGCCCTCGGCGAGCTTGCGGCCGGTGGTGATGGTGACGGGCTCGCCGATCCGGTTCAGCACCAGCCGATGCGCCGCCGCCAGCGCCTGGACGGAGGTGATGCCGGGGATGACATCGTAGTCGAATGCGAGCCCGCGGGCGCGCACGGCCTCGATGATGCGCAGCGTGCTGTCGTAAAGCGACGGATCCCCCCAGACCAGCAGCGCGCCGGTCTGATCCTCGCCGAGCTCGTCGCGGAACAGGCGCTCATAGCTTTCGGCGAGCGCTGCATGCCAGTCGTCGACGCTGCCGCGATAGTTATCGCCCGCAGCGGCGCGCTTGGGCACCTTGAGCGGTACGGTGCGCCAGTTGCCATGCTCGATATAGCGCCGGCAGATCTCTTCGCGCAGCTCGCGCAACGCCGATTTCTCGGCGCCCTTGTCCGGCACGAAGACGACATCGACGCTGTTCAGCGCCCGCACCGCCTGGATCGTGACGTGCTCGGGATTGCCGGCGCCGATGCCGATGATCCTGATCCTGCGCATGGGCACCTCTTTTGTGTTCGAGGCGCCGCATAGCACGCAGGAGCAGGCGACGGCTAACCCAGCAGATTGCGGATCGTGCGCATGAAGACGCGCGCGCCGGGCGCGATCAGGTCATCGGGGAAGTCGTAATCGGGATTGTGCAGCGGCGGCGTGTCCTCGCCGGAGCCGAGCAGGAACATCGCCGATTTCGAGGAACGACCGAACAGGCCGAAATCCTCGGAGCCGCGCTGCGGCGGCGTCTCGCCGCGCGCGATACCCTCCTCGTCGCAGGCCTGGCGCAGATGCGCCACCGCCTCGGGATGGTTTTCGCAGTGATGGAAGACGTCGTGATAGTCCATCGCCACGGAGAGCCCACCGGCGGAAGCGGCTTCGCGCACCAGCGCCTCGGCCTGCGCGCAGAGCGAGCCCATCAGGGAGTCGCTGAGCGTGCGCAAGGTTGCCCAGAGTTCGGCGCGGCCGGGAGTGATGCCGAAGGCCGGCTCGCCCATGCTGGCATGGGTGACCGTGACGAGGCGGTAATTGCCCTCGAGGGCGCCGCCGGGGCCGAGCGCGGTCAGCTCCGGCATCAACCGGGCGAGCGCCTTCATCGGCGAGACCGCATGCTCCGGCGTCGCGGCATGCGAGGTGTGGCCGGTCAGCACGATCTTGAGGCCGCGCGAGGCGCAATTGGCCGGGCCCTCCGAAATCCGGACCGTGCCCAATGGCAGGCCAGGCTTGTTGTGCAGCGAGAAAGAGAAGTCCGGCGCGATCTCCGGAAATTTCGGGTCGGCGATGACGGCGGCCGCCCCCGCTCCGGTCTCCTCTGCCGGCTGGAACAGCAGGATGGCCCGCCCTCGCTGCGGCCGCTGCCGGCCGAGCCCGCGCGACAGCGCCGCGACCGTGGTCATATGGCCGTCATGGCCGCAGAGATGGCCCTTGCCGGCCACCTGCGACGAATGCGGCACGCCGGAAAGGTCCTCGATCGGCAGGGCATCGAGCTCGCAGCGGATCAAGACAGTCGGGCCGGCCTCAGTGCCCTGATAGATCGCGGCGACACCATGGCCGCCGAGTTCGGTGACGATGCGGTCGGGCGCGCTCGGCGCAAGGAAGTCCACGATCGCCTTCGCCGTCTCGCGCTCCTCTCCGGAAATCTCCGGTGCGCGATGCAGGGCATGGCGCAGCTCGATCAGCTCGACCATGTCGGAATTGGTGAGAAACATGCCTGGCGCTTCCTCGGATGATTTGCTCCGAGCATCACCAGAGCGCCCGCTGGTTCAACCCCTGTCGTCACCCTAACCCGGCAGGCGGCCATGCATCCTGTTCACGCCGCCAGCAAGCCGAGCGCCCGCTCAATGCGCGAGCAGCCGCCGCGGCCGCGCGCCTTGCGATAGGCGCGGCTGAGGCGCCCGCTGGCATAGGCGTCGACGACGATGGCGTGGACGTAGCTCTTGCGGACCACAGCTGGCGTATTGACCAGCCGCTCGGCAATGGCGCGCATGATGTCGGCGAGCTGGCGCTTGCGGCCGCGCTCGCTGGCGGCGATGTCGGTCGAGAGCAGCAGCTCGGCGGCGGCGGCATTGGCGGCGAGCATGCGCAGATCCTTGCTCGACACCGGCAAGCCTGCCGCCTCCTTCAGATAGGCGTTGATGTCGGCGGCGTTGATCGCGGCGACCGAGCCGTCCTCGGCGCGATACTGGAACAGGCGCTTGCCGGGCAGGGTCTTCAAGCGCGTCAGGGCGCGGGCGAGCGGCGCGTCGTCGCGGCCGCAGACAATGTCCTTGCCACCCTTGCCGCGGAAGGCGAGCGCGACGTGCTTGCCGGATATAGCGACATGGCGCTTGAGCAGGGTCGAGGCACCGTGGCTGCCATTGGTGCGGGCATAGACCTCGTTGCCGACGCGGATATGGCAACGGTCGATGATCGCGGCGGCGCAGGCGAGCGCCTTGGGACGCGAGAGAGTGCGATCCTTGAGATCGGCTGCGATGCGCTCGCGCAGTTTCGGCAGCGCATCGATCAGGCGGCCGAGGCGCTTGAGCTTGCGGCGCTCGCGAACCTTCTCCCAGTCGGGGTGATAGCGATGCTGGATGCGCCCGGCGTCGTCGCGGCCGACGGCCTGGAGATGGGCGCGCGGGTCGGCTGCGATCAGCACATCCTCATAGGCCGGCGGAATCGCGAGCGAGCGGATGCGGGCGAGCGTCTCCTCGTCGGTGATCTTGCCGCCATCGGCGTCGCGATAGCCGAAATTGCGGCCGGCGCGGACGCGGCGAATGGTAAGATCGTCGAGGGTCACACGGCGCAGGCGACCCTTACCCGCTGCGGCGCTTCCTTTGCCCTTGGTGACCATTCAGCCCTCCGCAGCTCGACCGGCTGCGGAGGAATGCGGGAAGCGGCGGGAGGTTCCCTACCGCTTCGCCCGCGCGACGATCTGCGTCGGGTTGACGAAGCGCAGCGCGATCACCAGCCAGACCAGCGTCGTCACCATGTAGATCACCGCCATGGCGTCGATCGACTGCACGGCACGCACGCCGGCGGCGAAGACCGCATAGTAGAGCGCGACCACAAGGGTCTGGCTGGTCGGGCCGGCGGTGAGGAAGGTCAGCTCGAACATCGCGATCGTGCGCACCAGCACCAGCAGCAGCGCGGCGAGGATGCCGGGCATCAGCAGCGGCAGCAGGACATGGATGAAGAGCTTGAAGGTGTTGGCGCCGAAGACGCGCGCCGCCGCCTCGATCTTGGTGTCGATCTGCTCGATGAACGGGATCATCACCAGGATGACGAAGGGCACGGTCGGCACGAGATTGGCGAGCACCACGCCCGACATCGAGCCGGCGAGCCCGGTGCGATAGAGCACCGTCGCCAGCGGGATGCCGAAGGTGATCGGCGGCACCAGCAGCGGCAGCAGGAAGAGCAGCATCACCAGCTTCTTGCCGGGGAAATCGCGCCGCGCCAGCGCATAGGCGGCGGGTACGCCGATCAGCCCCGACAGGAAGACGACGAGGAAGACGATCTGGAAGGTGACCGTCAGGACGTCGCCAAGCTGGAACTCGCTCCAGGCGGCGCCGTACCAGCGCGTCGTCCAGCCGTCCGGCAGCCAGGAGCGCAGCCAGCGCGTCGAGAACGAGCTCGTCACCACCGCGGCGATCATGCCGAACAGGTTGACGATGAAGAAGCCGATCAGCGTCCAGTTGGCCGCAGCCCAGAGCTTGGTGGAAAGGCGGGTGTCCTTGACCATGACGCTCAGCCCTTCCCGCCGCCGGCCGGGCCGCGATAGAGCATGCCGCGCATGCCAAGCACCGCGACGACGATGGCAAGCTGAACCATGCCCATGATCATCGCGACGGCCGAGGCCATCGAGTAGTCGTATTCCTCGAAGGCGGCCTGATAGGCGGCGATCGAGATGACGCGCGTCGGCCCCGCCGGCGCCCCCAGCAGCACCGCCGAGGGAAAGACCGAGAAAGCCTGCACGAAGGAGAGGCAGAAGGTGATCGCAAGGCCGGGCAGCAGCAGCGGGAAGAGGATGTGCTTGAAGCGCTGCCAGGGACCGGCGCCGAGCGTCGCGCCCGCCTGCTCCAGCGCCGGGTCGACACCGGTCAGATAAGACAGCGTCAGCAGGAAGGTGAAGGGGAAGCCGGTGATGACCAGCGAGAGCATCACGCCCCAGTAATTGTGCAGCAGCTTCACCGGCGAGGAGATGATGCCGAGCGTCATCAGCGTGCGGTTGAACCAGCCCTGCGGGCCGAGATAGTTCAGCAGCCCTTCCGCGACCAGCACGGTGCCGAGCGTGATCGGGATCACCAGGATGGTGGTGAGCAGGCGCTGGTTCTTCATCAGCCGGACGCGGAAGGCGATCGGTATCGCCAGCAGCAGCGTCACGATCGTCACCGGCAGAGCGAGCCAGAGCGTGGTCGCGATCGTGTCGTAGAGGAACGCATCGGAGAAGAAGCGCCGATAATTGGCCAGCGCCCCGCCGGCCTTCGGCGTGAAGGAGAGGAAGAGCCCGTACAGGAACGGGTAGATGAACAGCGCCAGCAGGAAGAACACCGCCGGCAGGACGAGCAGGGTCAGCCCGTCGAGGCCGCGCGCGGCGAGGCGTTGCTTGAGCGGGATTTCGGCGGTTGCGCCGGTGACGGTGCTCATGCGCCCCCTCCGAAGACGAGGACGCGATCCGGCGCCGCGGCGAGGCGAATCTCGGTACCGGGCGCAATACGCTTGTCGGCCAGGAAGGTCAGCGGCGTATCGTCCGCCATGCGGGCGAAGCCGACGAATTCGCGGCCGTGGAATTCGGTCGAGACGACCTTGGCGGCGAGCCCCGGCACGCCATCCGCCACCGGATGCAGGTCCTCGGGACGGATCGAGAGATGCGCACCCTGCCCCGCCGCGACCGGCGATCTCACCCGCCCGGCGACGCCGACCTCGCCGACGGTGACCGTCGCCTGTTCGCCGGCGACGGAGGCGACGCGGCCGGCGACCTTGTTGCGGAAGCCCATGAACTCGGCGACGTCGAGATGATCCGGCCGCGAGAATAGGTCCTCCGGCCCGCCGACCTGGCGGATCTCGCCATCGCGCATCACCACGATCCTGTCGGCGAGCGAGAGCGCCTCCTCCTGATCATGGGTGACGTAGATCGTGGTAGCGCCGAGCGTGTTGTGGATGCGCCTGATCTCGGCGCGCATCTCGAGGCGGAGCTTGGCATCGAGATTGGAGAGCGGCTCGTCCATCAGCACCAGCGGCGGCTGTACCGCGATGGCGCGAGCGATGGCAACGCGCTGCTGCTGGCCGCCGGAAAGCTGACCGGGCAGCTTCTCCTCCTGGCCCTGCAGGCGGACCAGCGCGACGGCCTCGGCGATGCGGCGATCGCTCTCGGCCTTGGCCATGCCGCGCATCTTCAGGCCGAAGCCGATATTCTTCTTCACGCTCATATGCGGGAAGAGCGCGTAGCTCTGGAAGACCATGCCGAAACCGCGCTCTTCCGGCCGTAGCGGATCGATGCGCTTCTCGTCGAGCCAGATGCCGCCGCCGGTCGCCGGCAGGAGGCCGGCGATAAGGTTCAACGTCGTCGACTTGCCGCAGCCGGAGGGGCCGAGCAGCGCGATGAACTCACCCTGCTTGATCGTCAGCGAGACGTCCTTGACGGCGTTGTGCGTGCCAAAGTCGCGGCAGAGCCGGTCGAGCCTGAGTTCACGGAAGTTCGCGGCATGTATCGACATGAAGGACCATCGGGTTCGAACGGATGGACGACCTTACCGCCGCAGGCGACAGCAAGGCGGCAGGCCGGTCAAGGACCGGCCTGCTTCGAGATTTAAAGCCAGACTTACTTGCGCTTGGCGCCGCCGACCTGCTCGTCCCAGATGCGGAAGGCGACGACCATCTTCTCGGGGTCGAGCGGGGTTTCCATCGGGTTGTCGGCGATCAGCTTGTCGTATTCGGGCCGGCCGAACTCGGCGATGGCCTTCTGGCTTGAGGCTGGTGCCATCGAGAGCGGCACGTCCTTCACCGCCGGGCCCGGATAGAAATAGCCCTCGTCATAGGTATAGGCCTGCTGCGCCGGGGTCAGCATGTGGCGGATCAGGTCGAGCAGCACGTTAAGCTTCTCGTCGGAGACGCCCTTGGGGATCATCATGTACTGGGCGTCCGTGACCCAGTGGAAGCCCTTGATCGCCTGGATCTTCGCTTCCTTCGGCACGACGCCGAGGACACGCGGGTTGATGTCCCAGCCGGTGGTAGAGACGATGATGTCGCGCGAGCCGTCGCCGAGCTCCTTCATCGTCGCGCCGGTGCCGCCGGGATAGTATTCGATGTTCTCGCCCAAGGCCTTCAGATAGGCCCAGGTCTTGTCCCAGCCCTTCGCCGGATCCTTGGGATCGCTGTCGCCGAGGATGTAGGGCAGCCCCATGATGAAGGTGCGGCCGGGGCCGGAATTGGCCGGGCGGGCATAGAGGAAGCGATTCTTGTTCTGCTTGGTCCAGTCGAGCAGCTCCTGCGCCGTGGTCGGCGGGGTCTTGACCTTGTCCGGCATGTATTCGAGCAGCGGGCCGGACGGGTAATAGACCATCGCCATGGCCTGACCGCGCCCGAGATTGTGCATGGCGAGCGCGGGCTTCAGGTAGATATCGTCAGGCTTGGGCAGATCGGCGGCGAAGCGCGGCAGCAATTCGACCCAGAGCTTCTGGTCGATGCCGGCCGAGAGCACGTCGAGGCCACCGATGACGAAATCGATGTCGAGGCGGCCGGCATCCTGCTGCGCCTTCAACTTGGCCGGCAGTTCGGGAGCGGGTGCCTTGGTGAAGACCATCCGCGAGACGGCCTTGGGATTTGCCTTGGGGTAGTTCTCCAGCGGCGTCTGCACCAGAGCGAGCGCCCCACCGACGTCGATGACGCTGATCGTCAGCGGGGACGCCGGCAGCTTGAGCGTTTGAGCGAAAGCTCCGGGCGCAGCCGCGATGCCGGCCATGCCAGCGACGCCGCCGAGGAATGTACGGCGATGGATCGTATCCTGGACCATGATCTCCCCTCCCGGCGGTCTCGCCGCCTGCTGTTTCCCCAGCCCGCGAAAAACGGGCTCTTGCGGCACTTTTAGCACCGGCTTCTATTGAATTCGCGGCTTTCGGAGTTGACGCCTCCGTTCGAGCCGGTATCCTAGTATACTAGTGAACAAGAGCTTGGCAATGGGCGTCGCGGCGGCGAGACAGAGCACCGACCAGATCTACCGGGCGTTGCGCGGCGACATCCTGAACGCGGTCCTGCGTCCGGGCGAGTCGATCTCGGAAGCGCGCATGGCGCTGCAGTTCGGCGTCAGCCGCACGCCGGTGCGTGAGTCATTCAAGCGACTGGTCGAGGACGGCTTCCTCGTCGTCGTGCCGCAGGTCGGGACCTTCGTCGCCCCGATCGACCTCGCCGCGGTCTATGACAGCCAGTTCGTGCGCGAGACGCTGGAATGCCGCACGGTCGCGCTGGCGGCGAAGAACATCGACGAGGCCGGACAGACCGCCCTCACCACTCTCATCGCGCAGCAGGAGCAGGCACTCGCCGATGGCGACCGGGTCGGCTTCTTCCGCGGCGACGAGGAATTCCATGCCGAGTTGGCGCGGCTCTCCGGCCACCCTTCGGTCTGGGGGCTGATCGAGAGCGTCAAGGCCCAGCTCGACCGCGTGCGCTGCCTGTCACTCGACACCGGCGGCTGGTCCGAGATGATCCTGAGCGAGCACCGCCAGATCGCCGAGGCCGTCAGCGCCGGCGACGAGGCCCGGGCCGAGCGCACCATGCGGGCGCATCTGCGCACCGTCTTCGACGCCATCGAGACGATCGCGCGCGACCATGTCGACGCCTTCGCCGCCAGCGGCGGGCTCAGCAAACCCACCTGACGAAGCCGCGACAGACGGCGCCCTCAATAAGGACAACAACGATGGAACAGACCTGGCGCTGGTTCGGCCCGGACGATGTGGTGACACTCGCCGAGGCCCGTCAGGCGGGCGCGCGCGGCATCGTCAACGCGCTCCACCAGATTCCGTATGGCGTGGTCTGGAGCGTCGAGGAGATCGAGAAGCGCAAGGCGATCATCGAGGCCGACAAGAGCCTCGGCCTGCGCTGGGCGGTGGTCGAGAGCCTGCCGATCCACGAGGACGTCAAGATCGGCGAAGGCGATCTCGAGACCATCTTCGCCAATTACCGCCAGTCGCTGCGCAACCTCGCCGCCTGCGGCATCGAGGTGGTCTGCTACAACTTCATGCCGGTTCTGGACTGGACCCGCACCGACCTCGCCCAGCCTCTCCCCGGCGGCGGCACGGCGCTGCGCTTCAACCTGCATGAATACGTCGTCGTCGATCATTTCATGCTGCAGCGGCCGGGCGCCGCCGACGGCCATTCCGCCGAGGTGATGGACAAGGCCAAAATCTGGTTCGAGCGCTCGTCGGAGGCCGACCGCGCCAAGCTGATGGCCAACATCATGGCGGGCCTGCCGGGCGCCTATGACCGCTATGACGTGCCGGGGCTGAAGCGCATCCTGGCGCGCTATGCCGATATGAGCCATGACGGCCTGCGCGCCAACCTGAAGCGCTTCCTCGAAGCGGTGATCCCGACCGCCGAAGAAGTGGGCATCCGCATGTGCATCCATCCCGACGACCCGCCTCGGTCGCTCTTCGGGCTGCCGCGCATTTGCTCGAACGAGGACGACATCGCCTTCATCCTCGGCGCAGTCGACAGCCCCTCGAACGGACTCACCCTCTGCTCCGGCTCGCTCGGCGCCAATCCGAAGAACGACGTGCCTGCCATCGCGCGGCGCTTCGCCGACCGGATCTGGTTCGCGCACTTACGCAATGTCGCCAAGGACCCGGACGGCTCCTTCATGGAAGCCGAGCACCTCGGCGGCGACACCGACATGGTCGCCCTCGTCGACGCCCTGATGGCCGAGCAGACCCGGCGCAAGGCGGCCGGCTGGACGCACTGGCGCATCCCGATGCGCCCCGACCATGGCCACGAATTGCTCGACGACGCCAAGAAGGGCTCGTTCCCCGGCTATCCGGCGGTCGGCCGCCTGCGTGGACTGGCGGAGCTGCGGGGGGTCATGACGGCGCTGGCTAGCGTGAAGGGTTATGCGAGCTGAGGAGACAGCCTCGCGATTGAGAGACTCCGTCGAACCGATCGATATCTCGTAGCCCGCTCGCGAGGCGCGTCCTGCATAAATGCGCGTTGACAATTATTTATTCTCGAATAAATTCCTGAATAAATAAATTTGGTGACGCCATGCATAATCGCCAGAACGAACGAAACCTGCTCAAACGCAAGCTCGAAAGCGGCCTCAGTATTCACATGCCGGCGCCACGCCGGATCGGCAAAACCTGGACGATCAACCGGCTGGCACTAGACCTGAGGGCGGCTGGCTGGGTCGTCGTCGAGGCCGATGTCGAGGGCATGCGTACGCCGCAGAAGTTTGCGCAAGACCTGTGCGCCCGGATCGAGGGCGCTCTCCAGGCCAAGGACCGCTTCGGGGCGCATCTGACCCAACGCCTGAACAATCTTCTAGGCGGCAACTGGGGCCACAAGCCCCTCGACGCTTTAGGCAAGGTCGACCCGATCGAGTTCGTCGAGACGCTGATCGCCGCACTCGACGAAACGACTGACCGGGCCGCGATCCTGATCGACGAAATCGCCTATTTCTTCCTGGCACTCGCCGAAGAAGTCCCCAAGGAGGCGAACACCTTTGCCTATCGGCTCAGGGCGCTCCAGCAGCGTTATCGCAATGTCCGCTGGGTTCTGACCGGATCGATCGGCCTCGAGACAATCGCCCGGCGATATGGGCTGGAGGGAGCCTTCGTCAATTTCGAGACCTTTGTCCTGGAACCGTTCACGCCGGACGAGGCGCGCTCATATATGCGGGACCCGGCCGTGCGGCAGCAGTTCAACCACGTCTTCGATGCGAGCGATGCCGATTTCGATCACGTCTTCGCGGAGCTCGGCTGGCTCTCGCCCTATTATCTCAAGCTGATCGCCAACGAGGTCCGCCCCTCGATCGCAGGCACGGACAGCACGCCGCCAACCGCGACCCGGCAGGACTTCGAGGCGGCGCTGAACAAGCTCCTCCAGCCGAGCCGCAACTCCGACTTCGCGGTGTGGCGCGAGCATCTGCAAAAGAACCTGTCCAAGCCCGACCAGGCCTTGGCGAAGCATCTGCTCGGCGTTCTATCCAAGGCCGCCGATGGCGAGACGGCGGAAACACTGCTGGCTCGCGCCACGCAATTCAAAGCGAAAACGACACCGCGGCAAGTAAAAGACCTTCTCAACATGCTCTGCATGGACAATCTCATCGGCGGCACCGCTGGGAGATATGCCTTCCGATCCGGCCTGATCCGTCGCTACTGGCAGGAATACGAGGCGGATTGACGATGTCGAAAGCGCTTTTTATCTATAATCAAAGCAGTTTAAGTGACGACGATTTCATCGATAACTTCGTCGCCCGCGGGAATTCCCTGGAAGCCCTGCTCCGCCAGCTGCGTACGACCCAAGCCGACGGCGCCAGCGCTCACTCCATCCTCGTCGGCCCGCGCGGCATGGGTAAGACCTCGCTATTGCGACGTCTCGCCATAGCGATCAACCGCGACCCTGCGCTCGCCGACGACTACGTTCCCCTGACCTTTCGGGAGGAGCAGTACAATGTGCTGTCGATCGGCGATTTCTGGCGCAATTGCGGGGAAGCACTGGCCGAATGGGCCGAGCTGACAGGCCTGAATGAACTGGCGGAGCGTCTCGACATAGCGCTCGTCTCGAAGGACTGGCAGGGGGACGACGAGCCCGGCGTGCAGCTCCGTTCCGAAATGGCCAGGCTGGGCCGTCGAGCAGTGCTCCTGATCGACAATCTGGACCTCGTCCTGGACAATCTGAGCGACACGGATCAGTGGATCCTGCGCCGCTATCTCCAGGAGCGGCGCGGCCCGATCGTCATCGGCGCGGCCACTCAGCCGCTCAAGCAGGGCGCCGAGCGCGAGGCCGCCTTCTACGAATTCTTCCAGCCGCATCATCTCGATCCGCTCAATGCGCTCGAGACCGAGAATTGCATGCGCGCACTGGCAACCCGGCGCGGTGAACCCGGCAAGCATGTCCTGGAGATTCTCGGCAATCAGCCCGAGCGACTGAAGACGCTTCATACGCTGACAGGCGGCAATCCGCGCGTCCTTGCCCTGATTTACAGGCTCCTGGAAAGCGCCGATTCATCTGCGGTCATGGCCGATCTCGAAATCCTGCTCGACCAGGTCACGCCCTTCTACAAGGCCCGGATCGAGGAATACCAAAGCCCGCAGCAGCGCGCGATCATCGACGCGATCGCCCTCCATTGGGACCCCGTCACTACCGGCGCGCTCGCGCAGACGACGAGCATCGCGACCACTTCGCTCTCTTCTCCCCTCAACAAGCTGCGCAAGGACGGCCTGATCGAGGAGGTCAAGACTTCGGGCGCCTATGCCGGGCATCAACTGACCGAGCGCTTTCTCAATATCTGGTACCTGATGCGCCACGGCACCCGGCGCACCAAGCAGAAAATGCGCTGGCTGGTCGGCTTCCTGACCAGTTTCTATTCCTCGCATGAGCTCGCCGAAATTGCGCGCCGGGCCAAGGCAAACGGCATCGCGAAAAACTGGCATCCGAACTACGAGTTGGCATTCAATGAAGCTCTGACATACCCGCTTCGAGGCAAGGAAAAGAGCGATCACCGTGCTGTATCCGGCGCAACCAGCCTGGATGCACGCGAGATCGTTAGCGTGGGAGAGGATCAGGCTTCGTCTCCGGACCACAGGTCCCAACAGATTCGACTTTTGATGAAAGACGTCATCGACCGTTGGGAGGTGGGAGATTTCGATAGCAGCAGAGCAGTTCTCGAGGAGATCCTGGCTCAAATCAGCGAATCAGACGAACTGACGTCTCGCGGGCAGCTCGCTTGGGCGCTGCTCGGCAAAGGCTTTCTTCTCAGCCGCACGGGCGAGAGAGCTGCCGCCATCGCTGTTTATGACGAGCTGATCGCCCGCTTCAGCGAAGCGCCGGAGCCGGCCTTACGCGAGCAGGTCGCCAGAGCAATGCTTAACAAGGGCGTAGCGCTCGACCTGAGCAGCGACAACGCGGCCGCCATCGCCATCTATGACGGGCTGATCGCCCGCTTCGGCGAGGCCCCGGAGCTGGCCTTGCGCGAGCAGGTCGCCATGGCAATGCTCGACAAGGGCCTAACACTCGGCCAGATCGGCGACAGCGCAGCGGAAATCGCCGTCTATGACGAGCTGATCGCCCGCTTCGGTGAGGCCCCAGAGCCGGCCTTGCGCGAGCAGGTCGCCATGGCAATGCTCGACAAGGGCCTAACACTCGGCCAGATCGGCGACAGCGCAGCGGAAATCGCCGTCTATGACG
>NZ_JBNNPK010000020.1:0-79440 GCF_050275675.1 Allobosea sp. NPDC003192 | reverse complement strand
ACGAGCTGATAGCCTGCTTCGGTGAGGCCCAAGAACTGGCCTTGCGTGAACAGGTCGCCGAGGCAATGCTCAACAAGGGCATGGCGCTCGGCCAGAGCAACGACAGCGTAGCGGAAATCACCGTCTATGATGAGCTAATCGCCCACTTCGGCGAGGCCCCGGAGCTGGCCTTGCGCGAGCAGGTCGCCATGGCAATGCTGAACAAGGGTGTAACACTTGGCCAGAGCGGCGACAGTATAGCCGCCATCTCCGTCTTCGACGAGTTGATCGCCCGCCTTGGCGAGAACCCAGAACCAGCCTTGCGCGAGCAGGTCGCCGGGGCAATGCTCAACAAGGGCATAGCGCTCAGCCAAAGCGGCGACAGCGCAGCCACAATCCCAATCTATGACGAGCTACTCGCCCGTTTCGGCGAGGCTCAAGAGCCAGTCTTGCGCGAGTGGGTCGCCAAGGCAATGCTCAACAAGGGCGTAGCCGTCGGCCAGAGCAGCGACAGCGCAGCCACAATCCGCATCTTTGACGAGTTGATCGCCCGCTTCGGCGAGGCCCCGGAGCCGACCTTGCGCGGACAAGTTGCCAAGGCAATGCTCAACAAGGGTATAGCGCTCGGCCAAGACGGCGACAGCGCGGCCGCCATCCCTGTCTTTGACGGGCTAATCGCCCGCTTCGGCGATGCCAAAGAGCCAGCCTTGCGCGAATGTGTTGCCGCGGCAATGCTCGGCAAGGGCATAGCACTCTGCCAGAGTGGTGACAGCACAATCGCTATCCCCGTCTTTGACGAGCTGGTCGCCCGCTTCGGCGAGGCCCAAGAGCCAGCCGTGCGCGAGCAGGTCGCCTGGGCTTTACTCGACAAGGGCGTGACGCTCAGCCAAATAGGCGACAGAGCAGCGGCGATCTCGATCTACGACAGCCTGCTTACCCGCTTCGGTAAGGCCGAGGAGCCAGCGCTGCAGCAGCCAGCGGCCGAGGCCTTGTTTAACAAGAGCGTTACGCTCAGCCAAATGGGTAGCGTCGCAGCGGCGATCTCGACCTGTGAACGCGCACTGGATTTCCTAAACGGAGTCGAGTCGGAAGGCACAAGACCGATCAAGGCTCGCATATGTCTCTTCTTGGCCAATCTGTTACTCGATACACGTGAAGAGATACTTCGGGCGGAACATCTTTATCGCGAGGCACTTCCAGTCCAGCCGCTTCTTGCCAAAGCCAATCTGGCATGGCTTCACCTCTTCATCGACAGGGTGCCCGACGCAATAGCGACCCGCGAATCCCTCGGAATGATCCCCGCTTACGGTCGCATTCTCTTGGACTCGGGCATCGAACTGGCCAGGGACAATTTCGGCTCCGCCAGCGAATATCTGGCGGAGGTCCTGGACGGGAATCTCGATAAGGGCGAAATGGACTTCTCCGATGACCTCAACCGCCTGCTTCGGCTCGCAGAGCGGAAGGGTTATGGCGAACGCCTGATTGCATGGTTCGAGCAAACCAAACTCTCCGACAGCCACGCGCCGCTCTATGTTGCGTTCAGGGCCTTCGTCCGGGGCGCCGATCTGCTCCTCGACAGCAACCCCGAAGTGCGCCAGCCGGCGCAGGTCATCTACGATCGGCTGGATGCACCGCGACGCCATAAACTGGGTCTCGAGCCGCCAAAGGAGACACTACCAAAGCGGCGCGGTCGTCCGCGGAAATCATAGTCCCGCGGGAACAATCGAACTTGGGACGGCCGTCGCGGCTACCTCAGCACATACCCCGCCTCGGTCAGCGGCGTGTATTCGTAGCGGCAGTTCCACTCATAGAGGCCCGCCTCACCGATGCTCAACCGGTTCATCAGCAGAGCTTCGCGCAGCGCTGCCCCGCCCGGCCGACTGACGCGCATCACGTGAAACCAGAGGCGGTGATAGTTGACCTCGACCAGCTCGCGGATGAAGCGGTTGTGCGAGCTGCGCCCGAGATCGCGGCCATAGGTGCGGATGCGCTGATAGAGCGTCACCGGCGCCTTGCCGATGTATTTCGGATAGAAGGTCTCGCGCTGGATGTAGCCGATCTCGTAGACGCCCGGGACCTGCAGATAGGTCTCGTATTCCTTGTAGTCGGACAGCTTCATCGCATCGGACCAGCGCGCCATCGGCCTCTCCCCTTGCCCGCAGGCTGAAATCTTAAGGTTGCAGCGATGCGGCCGGCAACCAGCGACGTGGATCAGGCGAGAATGCGCTGATCCGCCAGATGCACGAGCCGCCCGCCGGCAATGGTCGCGACGACGCGCGGCTGCGGCTCCGGCGCGACGAGGACGAGGTCGGCGCGCTTGCCGGGCGCGATGACGCCGCGGTCGGAAAGGCCGAGCGCCTGCGCCGGCCCCTGCGAGACCAGCTGCCAGGCGCTGGCGAAGTTGGCCGCGCCCTTGCGCGCCAGGATGAAGGGCGCCAGCGCCAGGGCCGGGTAATAGTAATCCGAGGCCAGGATGGTGCAGAGCCCCTGGCGCACCATCGCCTCGGCAGCCGGGCAATCGAGATGCGAGCCGCCGCGCACGACGTTCGGCGCGCCGAAGATGATCGCCTCGCCATGAGCCGCAGCCTCGCGCGTCGTTTCCACGTTGATCGGGAATTCGGCGACGGAAACGCCGAGGCCGCGATACCAGCGCCGCATGTCGGGGCTCATATCGTCATGCGACATCGTCG
This sequence comes from Allobosea sp. NPDC003192, assembly GCF_050275675.1. Lineage (NCBI taxonomy): Bacteria > Pseudomonadati > Pseudomonadota > Alphaproteobacteria > Hyphomicrobiales > Alloboseaceae > Allobosea > Allobosea sp. NPDC003192. Next base: position 76,771 of record NZ_JBNNPK010000020.1, on the reverse strand, counting down.
GGATGCCGGCAGCGCGCGCCGCAGCAGCAAGCCGCTCGATCGAGCCCGGCACCTCGTCCCGGCGGTTCCAGACATTCCCGGCGAGCGCCATGAAGTCCTCTTGGGTCAGTCCGGTCCGCTCGACCATCCTGGCGAGCTTGTCCGTCCGGGCGCTCGCTTTCAGGATGCCGCCGGTGTGGTCGTTGAAGGCGAGCACGCCGACGCGGCCACTGCCCAGCCAATCAATGATCTCGGTTTCGGCGGCGAGGTTGAAGGTCTCGTGGCGGAGATGGAAGCGGGTATCGGCGCCAAGCTCGGTCTTCAGCGCCACGATTCGTTCGGCCAGTCTGCGAGCGTTGCCCGCGCCGCGCAGGCCCGGCTCCCAGGACCAGGTGACGCCGTGGAAGGCGGTGGTGATGCCGCTCGCCAGCATGGCGCGGTCGGCGTCGCGCAGGGCCAGGTCGATGTCGAAGGAGACGCCGGGCCGCGGCATGATGTGGCGCTCGAAGGCATCGCCATGGCAGTCGACGATTCCGGGCAGGACATGGAGACCGCTGGCGTCGAGGCGCAGCGCCCCGGCAGGAGCGGCGCTGTCGAGGCTGAGGATGGTCTCACCGTCCGTGACCAGATCGGCGTGGACGAGCGCGTCAGCCAGCACCTCGCCACCGGTGATATGCAGACTCATCCCCGCCTCCGTCCTCGAAAGGACGGCGCGATTGGGCGCTCATCATGACATGGCGATGACGCCCGGTTCAGCCGGCGAGGAGCGCGACACCTGCAAGCACGAGCCCACCGCCGGTGATGCGGGCGATGAGCGGGGCTCGGGCGGCAATCGTTCCCGCCAGAACGATGCCGACGAGATGGAGGGCCGCCGTCGCGACGACGAAGCCTGCAGCATAAGCGAGTCCGCTGGCATTCTCCGGCAATTCCGCGCCGTGGGCGAAGCCATGGAAGATGGCGAGGATGCCGCAAGCGAGGGCTCCCGCGATCAGCGGCGGCGAGGCCTTCAGCGCGACCGCGGCGCCAAGGATGATCACCGAGAAGGCGATGCCGATCTCGACGCCGGGCAGTGAACCGCCGGACATGCCCCAGGCGCCGGCCAGCGCCATCGTGCCGACGAAGGCCATGGGATAGGCGATGCGCGCCTTGCCGCCGACCAGCCCGGCCCAGAGGCCGACCGCAACCATGGCCAGCACATGGTCGAGTCCGGTCAACGGGTGCATCAGACCGTGGACGAAGCCATCGACCGGCCCGGCGCCGGTATGGGCGAAGGCCGGAGCCGAGACGAGAGTCAGCAGCATGGCAACAGATCCGATCGCGCGCAGTGTCATCATCAGTGCCATCCTCAGCTCAGGACCGGCGCCTTCAGGCCGCCGGCGGTCTCGATGAAATCGACGACCAGGTCGACGCCTTCCCCCGCCCGCGTATTGGTGAAGGCATAGGGGCGCTTGCCGCGCATGGTCTTCGAGTCCCGGTCCATCACAGCAAGATCCGCGCCGACATGCGGGGCGAGGTCGGTCTTGTTGATGACGAGCAGGTCGGAGCGGGTGATGCCCGGGCCTCCCTTGCGCGGAATCTTCTCGCCGGCGGCGACGTCGATGACATAGATCGTCAGGTCGGCGAGCTCCGGCGAGAAGGTCGCGGCGAGATTGTCGCCACCGGATTCGATCAGGATCAGGTCGAGCGTCGGGAATTTTCCGCGCATTTCCGCGACCGCGGCGAGGTTGATCGAGCAGTCCTCGCGGATCGCGGTATGCGGGCAGCCGCCGGTCTCGACGCCCATGATCCGCTCCTCCGGCAGCGCGCCGGAGACGGTGAGGATGCGGGCATCCTCCTTGGTGTAGATGTCGTTGGTGATGGCGCAGATCTCGTAACGGTCGCGCATGCGCTTGCACAGCGCCTCCATCAGCGCGGTCTTGCCGGAACCGACTGGGCCGCCGATGCCGACGCGCAAGGGGCCGTGGGGAGAACTGGTCATCGATCAAGGTCCTTGCAGGAGCAGAACCGCGTAGCCCGCGGCGATCAGCAGGCAGAGCGGCGAATAGTAGCGGCGATCAGAGCTGGCGAAAGGCTCGCGCGGATGCAGCCGCCGCCAGGCCGGCAGATAGCCGGCGACGCCGCGAAGCAAGAACACCGCCATGATGCCGAATCCGCCGACCCGGATGAGTGGATGCATGGCGGCCGTGCCGGACACATGCACCAGAAGCAGCGGCCAGATCGCCGTCAGGGCAATCGCCAGCGCGACCAGCAGGCATAGGCCGGGAGGCGGCATGCGCCGGATCCGGCCATTGCCGATCACGGTCGCGATCAGTTCCTGCTCGCTCGCCGCCGGCCAGAGACCGCCCCGCCCCCAATAAGCGTGCAGGCCGGCGATGACGGCAAGGAGCAATGCCAACGCGACAGCGATGGCAGCACTCATGAGCGGAAGAGCCGCGAATACTGCGTCTCGTGCCTCAGCGAGGCGAGATCGGAGCGGAAGACGCAGCCGCCGAGGTCGTCGAGCGCCATCGCCTCCGCCCGGACTGCAGCCTCGCGCAAGGCCGGCGTCAGCCGGGCGATGACCTTCTGGCCGTCGGTCTGGCCGACGATGCCGAGCCTGACTGCGGCCGAGACGAGATTGGCGATGAAGGCGAGCGCGAAGGCCTCCAGAGAGGGCTGCAGCGGCAGGCCATGGCCACTGGCTGCGACACCGACCGCGACCGGATAGGAAACATCGCCCGGCCAGGCGGAGCGCAGTGTTTCGATCGAGGCGCAGGGCCAGGAAGCGGCAATCGCCGAGACGAAGGCATTGCCCTGCGTCACCGTCTCCAATCGCCGCTCCGCCGAGTTGGCCAAAGCGAGCGCCAGTTCCGCGACCTCGCGCAACGCCTTGACGTCGCCCTCGCCGCTCGTCCGCCAGGAGGCGGCAAAGAGGATGAGGTCGTTGCGCAGCGCGCCGTGCTCGATGAGGGCATCGAGCCAGTCGGCGAGGCCCTCGGCGTCGGTGAGGTCGCCGGTCTCGAAGGCCCATTCCAGCCCGTGCGAATAGGCGAAGCCGCCGACCGGAAAAGCCGGCGAGAGCCAGACCATCAGGGGCAGCAACGCGCCGGTCACGGCTGACGCCCAATGGAGTTCTCAGCCCGCATCCTGAGGAGCGATCGCAGATCGCGTCTCGAAGGATGGTTCCGGTGCGCTCTGGATGCATCCTTCGAGACGCCGCTTCGCGGCTCCTCAGGATGAGGGCTGCGGCGCATGGCTCAGTGATCGTGCTTATGGCCCTTGTGGCCGTGCTCGTGGCCATGGTGGCCATGGTCGTGCTTGTGGCCGTGGTCGTCATGATGATGGTGGTCATGGCCGCAGCCGCAGGAGGCGCCATGGGCGTGCTCGTGCCCGTGATGGTGCTCGTGTCCATGATCATGGCCGTGGCCGGCATGGGAATGGCCATGATCGTGGCCGTGCTCATGACCATGGTCGTGATGATCGTGGCCGTGGTGGTCATGGCCGCAATTGGCGTGGTCATGGTCGTAGGCGCCGCGCTCCGGCTGGAACGGCCGCTCGACATCGGCCATCGCGCAGCCCTGGCCGCGGATCATCTCGGCCAGCACATGGTCGTGCTCGATATAGATCGCGTTCGCGGTGATCTCCGCCGGGGTGTGGCGGTTGCCGATATGCCAGGCGACACGCGCCAGCCGCAGCGGGTTCTCGGCGGTGATCTCGATCAGCTTCTGCGCCGCCGCCTTGATCAGCACCAGCGAGCCGTCCTCGAGCTTGACGGCGTCGCCGTCATTCAACGCGGTCGGCTTGTCGAGGTCGAGCAGGATGTCCTGCCCGCCATCGCCTTTCAGTGCGACGCGGCGGCGGTTGCGGTCCTCGTGGTCGAGGGTCAGCGTCTCGACGACCCGGTCCTGCTTGACCGCGGCCTTGCGGACGACGGAGATGGCGCGCTGCATGGAAAAACCCGTGGTGACATGGATCAGAGGCGATCGACCGATCGCGGTTCCACCACTTCGATCACCGGAGCGACGCTGACGCAAGTCCCGGCGATGGCGAGAAAGAGCTTGAGGTGAGCCTGCTGCATGTGCCGGTCCACGTCGGCGCGCTTCTCCCAGCTCTCGACGCTGATGAAATGGCCGGGGTCGGCGAGGTTTTCACAGATGTCGTAGCCGAGGCAGCCCTGCTCGCGACGCGTTGCCGCAATGCAGTCGCGCGCCGCCGCGACGAAGCGCTCGCGCTCTGCGGAAAGGACCCTGGCGCGGGCGATGACGAGGATGGGATCGGACATGCCGGACGGAGCTCCAGAGTTACAGGCCCGTCCAATACGCGCGAGACGCCCCTTTGGATGCATCGACCTATCGATTAGCCGCATAAATAACTCTGGCTCGCTCGACACGGGCGCGGTTAGATCGTCCGGCCAATAATCAGGGGAATCTCATGCTCAGAATTTCAGCACGCCGGGCCCGTAATTTCGGCAGCGCCCTTGCGGGCCTCTGCCTGGCGGCGACGCTTCCTCTGGCCGCCCAGGCCCAGACGACGCTGGAGCGCATCAAGCAGCGCGGCCATCTCATCTGCGGCACCAGCCAGGGCGTCGCCGGCTTCTCGCTGCCCGATGCGCAGGGACAGTGGCGCGGCTTCGACACCGATCTCTGCCGGGCGCTGGCGGCGGCGATCTTCAACGACCAGGAGAAGGCGAAATACATCTCGCTCGCCTCGAAGGACCGCTTGACGGTGCTGCAGAGCGGCGAGATCGACGTGCTGTCGCGGACCACGACCTGGACGCTCGGCCGCGATGCCGGCTTCGGCCTCAACTTCACCGCCATCAACTATTTCGACGGCCAGGGCTTCCTGGTGCGCAAGAGCACGGGCGTGAAGGACATCAAGGCGCTGAACGGCGCCTCGATCTGCGTGGCGCAGGGCACGACGACCGAGCTCAACCTCGCCGACTACTTCCGCAACAACGGCATGAAATATGAGGTCATCGCCTATGCCGGCCTCGACGAGACGATCCAGGCCTATGAGGCTGGCCGCTGCGACGCCTACACCACCGACCTGTCGCAGCTGGCGGCGAACCGGATGAAGCTCAAGGCTCCGGCCGATCATGAGCTCCTGCCGGAGATGATCTCGAAGGAGCCGCTGGGTCCCTGGGTCCGCCAGGGCGACGATGGCTGGTTCGATATCGTGCGCTGGACCGTCTACGCCATGCTGAACGCCGAGGAGTTCGGCATCACCCAGGCCAATGTCGACGAGATGGTGAAATCGACCAATCCGGAGATCAAGCGCCTGCTCGGCGCCGAGGGCAAGTTCGGCGAAGGCCTTGGCCTGACGAATGACTGGGTGGTGCGGATCGTCAAGGCGGTCGGCAATTACGGCGAGAGCTTCGACCGGCATCTCGGCGCCAAGTCGCCGCTCAACCTGCCGCGCGGCATGAACCGGCTATGGACCCAGGGCGGCCTGCAATACGCCCCGCCGGTGCGGTAACTGCCTACGTCGCTTGAGGCGCTTAGCAGCGCTGGCTGAGGCCAGCGCTGCTAAGCACAGCCGCCCTCAGCGCGGCAGGCCCTTCACCTCGTCGTCGAACTTCTTGAGCAGGCGCGAGCGCTCGGCCGGGCTGCCCCAGCGCGGGGTGTCGTAGTCGATCAGCTTGATCTCCTCGAATTTCGGCGCGTCGGGCGAGAGCTTGGAATTCCTGTTCGAGGGGATCGAGTTGATCTTGAGCTTGGCGTTGATGTCCTGCGCTTCCGGCGAGAGCGTGAAATCGACGAATTTGCGCGCCGCTTCGGGGTTCTTGCCGCCCTTGATCACCGAAACCGAGCCGGTCTCGTAGCCGGTGCCCTCGCAGGGCGCGACGATGCCGATCGGCGCGCCCTGAAGCTTCTGCGTCAGCATGTCGTGCATGAAGGCGATGCCGACCGCAGTCTCGCCGAGCGCCGTCGCCTTGACCGGGGCGATGCCGGACTTGGTGTACTGGCTGATGTTCCTGTGCAGATTCTTGAGGAACTCGAAGCCCTTCTCCTCGCCAAGGCGCTGGACCGTCGTCGCCAGGAAGACATAGGCCGTGCCTGACGAGCTGGGATCCGCGACCTGGACCTCGTCCTTGAACTTGGGATCAAGCAGATCGGCCCAGCATTTCGGCTCGGCGAGCTTCTTGGCCTTCAGGGTCTCGAGATTGTAGCCGATGCCGAGCGCGCCGAGGTAAATCCCCGAGGTGCGGAATTTCGACTGCTCGGCATGGCGCCTGGCCCAGTCGTGCAGCTCCGCCAGCTTGGGCGACTTGTACTCGTCAAGCAGTCCTTCATCGGCCGCCTGCAGATGCGGCTCACCTGGGCCACCCCACCAGACGTCGCCGCGCGGATTGGTCGCCTCGGCCTTGACCTGGGCGTAGACCTCGCCGGTCGACTTGCGCACCATCTGGACCTTGATGCCGGTCGATTTCTCGAAGATCGAAGCGCCCTCGCGGCACTGCTCTTCGAGGATCGAGCAGTAGACAGTGACCTGGCCCTGAGCGGCGGCGGGCGCCGTGAAGGCGGCGAAAGCCGTACCAGCAAGCGCGGCAACATGAGAAAAACGAAGCAAGGCAACCTCCCTGGACGGCCGATATTGTTAGCCGACACAGAAGAAGGGCTGCACCCAAGGTGTCAACCTCCCTGCCCGCGAACTGTCACTTCACCGTTCCTATCCACGCGCCAGCGGCTGCATCTACTCGACGCCGCCGTCCAGAACCCGCCATTCGGAGAGCCTGATCGTTCCGGACATATCAGGCCGCGCCTTGCCCGGCAGGATCGCGATGTATTCCAGCGAATGACCATCGGGATCGTCGAAGTAGACGCTCGCCGCGGGCATCCACGGGAAGACCACCGGCTCGTCGATTTCAGGGCCGCCACCGCCATTGCGAGGCACGATGCCTTTCGCACGAAGCGCCTGGATCGATTGCTCCACCTCGTCCAGGCCGGTGTGGAAGGCGATATGGAGCCTCAGGCGCAGCGGAGAACTCTGGATCGACCAGAGCCCGAGCATCGATCTGTCACGCCCGCCGACCCAGAAGAAGGCCGCGTTGCGCGCCGGAATCGTATGAGCCAATTCGAGGCCGACGACGTCCCGATAGAACGCGATCGAACGGGACAGGTCCGACACCGTGAGATGGCTCTCATACAGGCCCTTGATCGGAATCATGACGACCCTCTGAGGAGCGCATAGGCAACGGCTCGATCCTCAAATCTGCCGACTGGAATTGCAACCGCGATAGTCCGGGCCGCTCAGAACAGGAAATAGCGCTGCGCCAGTGGCAGTTCCTTCGCCGGTTCGCAGACCAAGAGTTCTCCATCCGCCACCACGGCATAGGTCTCCGGATCGATCTGGATGTCCGGCGTCGCGTCGTTGTGGATCATGCTCTTCTTCGAGATGCCCCCGCGGACGTTCTCGACCGCGACCATCTCCTTGTCGGTACCCAGCCGGCCCTTGAGGCCGTTCGCCATGGCCGCCTGCGAGACGAAGACCAGAGAGGTCGCGGTCACGGCCTTGCCGAAAGCGCCGAACATCGGCCGGTAGTGCACCGGCTGCGGCGTCGGGATCGAGGCGTTGGGATCGCCCATCGGTGCGGCCGCGATCGAGCCGCCCTTGACGACGAGATCGGGCTTGGCGCCGAAGAAGGCCGGCGACCAGACGACGAGGTCGGCGAGCTTGCCGACCTCGATCGAGCCGATATGGCGGGAGATGCCGTGGGCGATCGCCGGGTTGATCGTGTATTTCGCGATATAGCGCCTGGCGCGGAAATTGTCAGCGCCGGTGCCGGCATCCTCCGGCAGCGGCCCGCGCTGGACTTTCATCTTGTGCGCGGTCTGCCAGGTGCGGGTGATGACCTCGCCGATGCGGCCCATGGCCTGACTGTCCGAGGACATCATCGAAAGCGCGCCGAGATCGTGCAGGATGTCCTCGGCCGCGATCGTCTCCTTGCGGATGCGGCTTTCGGCGAAGGCGAGGTCTTCGGGGATCGACGGCGACAGATGATGGCAGACCATCAGCATGTCCAGATGCTCGTCTAGGGTGTTGACGGTAAAGGGCCGGGTCGGATTGGTCGAGGACGGCAGCACGTTCGGCAGGCCGGCGACCTTCATGATGTCGGGCGCATGGCCGCCGCCCGCCCCTTCAGTATGGAAGGCGTGGATGGTGCGGCCCTTGAAGGCGGCGACCGTGTCCTCGACGAAGCCCGACTCGTTCAGCGTGTCGGTGTGGATCATCACCTGGATGTCGTATTCGTCGGCAACCGAGAGGCAGTTGTCGATCGCACCCGGCGTCGTGCCCCAGTCCTCGTGCAGCTTGAGCGCGCAGGCGCCGGCTTCGATCATCTCGGTGAGCGCGCCGGGCAGCGCAGCATTGCCCTTGCCGGCGAAGGCGAGGTTCATCGGAAAGGCGTCGGCCGCCTTGATCATCTGGCCGAGATGCCAGGGGCCGGGCGTGCAGGTCGTCGCCAGCGTGCCGTGCGCGGGACCGGTGCCGCCACCGAGCATGGTGGTCAGCCCGCTCATCAGCGCATCCTCGATCTGCTGCGGGCAGATGTAGTGGATATGGCTGTCGAAGCCGCCGGCGGTGACGATCTTGCCCTCGCCGGCGATGACCTCGGTGCCGGGGCCGACGATGATCGTCTCCGACGGATTGAAATTGCCGAAGCCGCTCTGGATGTCGGGATTGCCGGCCTTGCCGATGGCGCAGATGCGCCCCGCCCGGATGCCGATATCGGCCTTCACGATGCCCCAATGGTCGAGGATCAGCGCATTGGTGATGACGGTGTCGACCGCGCCGTCGGCATTCCTGACCTGGCTCTGGCCCATGCCATCGCGGATGACCTTGCCACCGCCGAACTTCACCTCCTCACCATAGGTGGTGAAGTCCTTCTCGACCCTGATCACGAGCTCGGTGTCGCCGAGGCGGACCGTGTCGCCGGTGGTCGGGCCGAACATCGCGGCATAGGCGTTGCGCGGAAAGGCGAAGGGCATCGAGGCGTTCCCGTGTTTCAGGTCGTCTTCAAAGCAAGCTTCAGGCCATGGAGCCGGGCTCCGGCGCCTCCGCCGCAGGCGCAGCCACCTTCTTTTTCGCCGCCGGCTTCTTGCGCCGCTTCGGCTTGCGCCGCGGCAACTGCGCCTCCTGCAGCATTTCGAGCTGGACCTGCTGGATCTCGGCGAGGCGCTGCCATTGCCGGGTGATCAGATGGTCGATCTTCTCATGCAGGTGCCGCACCTCGAGCTCGGCCTTGAGGTTGACCTGGTAGTCGTTGAAGGAGCGCAGCCGGTCCTTCGCCTCCTGCCGCTTCTGGCTCATCATGATGATCGGCGCCTGGATGGCTGCGATGCAGGACAGGACGAGATTGAGCAGGATGAAAGGGTACGGGTCGAAGGCGCTGGCCGCCATCGCGATGTTCAGGGCCATCCAGCCGAACAGCACCACGCCGAAGCTGATCAGGAAGGCCCATGAGCCGCCGAAACTGGCGAGCCCGTCCGAGAGGCGCTCGCCGAGGGTGCGATGCTCCTCGAAATCATCCTCGACGTTCTCGGCGATGGTTTCCTGCCGGGCGATGCTCTCGGCGACCTCGCGATCGAGGTCGGTGTACTCGCCGTGTTCCTCGCGCAGGATCTCCTCGACATAGCGGGTGCGGTAGCGCGCCAGCTCTTTGAGGCTGATCAGGCTGTGATCGTCGAGATCGGGGAAATCGCGCCGGATATGCTCGACCAGCGACGGCCGCAACGTCCCGAGCGCGATCAGGCTCTTGCGGCTGAGCTCGGCGCCGCTGATGGCGCAGACGCCACGCTTGGCCCGGCCGGTTTCGAGCGTCGGGAGAGGCGGGAGCGCAACGTCGTCTTGCATGGAGGCCTGGCCTAGGGAGCATTCGACAATGGCTGCAGTTCTCGACTAGCGGAAGCCGGCGGCACCATTTTCACAACGCTGAAGCGGAATTTCGTCGCAAATGCGTTCTTCGGACAACGCCGGGCTCAGAGCTTGCCCATGACCTCCTGGCGGAAGCCGTAGACCTCGCGCTTGCCCGCAAGCGCGACGAGCCTGACCTCTCGGGTCTGGCCGGGCTCGAAGCGCACGGCGGTGCCGGCGGGAATATCGAGCCTAAAGCCGCGCGCCCTCTCGCGCTCGAAGGCGAGCGCCGGGTTGGCCTCGAAGAAGTGATAATGCGAGCCGACCTGGATCGGCCGGTCGCCGGTGTTGGAGACGGTAAGCGTGAGGCTCTCGCGGCCCTCGTTGAGGATGAGGTCGCCCGGCAGCGTCGTGACCTCGCCGGGCTTCAGCCGGCCGGCAGAGCCACGGATCGGCTCGTGGACGGTGACGAGCTTGGTGCCATCAGGAAAGGTCGCCTCGACCTGGACGTCGTGCAGCATCTCGGCGATGCCGTCCATGACCTGGTCGGCCGAGAGGACATGGGCGCCCGCTTCCATCAGCTCGGCGACGGACTTGCCGTCGCGCGCACCCTCGACCACGAAGTCGGTGATCAGCGCGACGGCTTCGGGATGGTTGAGCTTGACGCCGCGCTCGAGCCTTCGCCTCGCCACCATGGCAGCCATGGCGATGATGAGCTTGTCCTTCTCGCGCGGCGTCAGATTCATGCCTTGACCTTCTCGTCCTCGTCCTCGGCGACTTCGTCTTCGTCGTCTTCGTCGTCTTCAGCGACTTCGGCGTCCTCGTCTTCTTCCTCGTCCGCCTCGTCGTCGGTCTCGTCCTCATCCTCGTCTTCGTCGTCGAGGGTGGCATATTCGTAGGCGAAGACGATCTCCCCCGTCGCAGGGTCGAAGCTGCTCGAAGTCGACTCGTCGAAAGCCTCGATCAGCATCTCGGCATCCTCGGGGCCGTCGACATCGAAGCGGCGCACGGCTTCCTCGCCCTCGGCCTTCAGCGCGAGCTCGATCGCCCAGCCGCGGGAGCCGGTATCATAGACGCATTTCAGTCCCTGGATCGCCAGCATGACACTCTCCTCACGTTGACCAGGTGCGCGGCAGCGCACGGCCGATCACATGCCCGAGCAGCATGACGAGGGCGCGACGCAGGGCGTGCGCGTCGGCGGAGAGAAGGCGGATCAGAAGGAAGCCATCGAGCGTGCCGGTGCCAGCCTCGACCGCGGCGAAGGCGGGATCGCCGTCGAGCAAAGCGCGGACTTCGGGGAGCTTTTCCGGCTGACCCGGCCCTGTCGCAAGGACGGTTGCGGCGGCGCGCGCGCCCTGCCCGATCGCCTTGCGACCCAAGGTCACGTCGATGGCGCCGTCGAGCCTGACATCTTCGGCGAAGACCAGCTTGTCATCACGCCGGATGCGCCAGCGATCGCGCAAGAAGCCGCGCGACAGGCTCTCACCCATGGCGGTGCGGCCGAAATAGAGCGTTTCGGCAGCGATGAAGCTGGCATCGGCTGCCAGCTCGACATCGAGACTGCGCGACAGGCGCGAGCCGGAGAACAGGATCGTCTCCTGCGGTAGCCAGGTGAGCCCGGCGCCATCGGCGACCTCGATCCGGGTCTCGACCCGCGTCTGGCTGCCCTGGCTGCGATAGATCTTCTCCGCGGCCTGCGTCGTCACGATGGCTTGCGCACCGGCATCGAGGGCGACCCGTGTCACGGCACGGTCACCGCCCGCCATGCCACCGGCGGTGTTGATCAGCACCGCCTCGCAGCGCTCGTCATAGGCCGTCGGGAAGCGGGCGCGGTAGCCACCGCTCTCGGCGAGCTCCAACCGCATGGTTCGCGCGCCGACCTTGCCGAAGCGCAGGCGCACGCCGCCATCGGCGCGGACATAGTCCGGCAACAGCGGCTCGGGAGATTGCGGCAGCGCGGGCGCGAACATGAGGGGCGTCGGTCGGCGGAAGATCGGCGCAGTCTTCCGCGCTGCCCTTTGTCGAGCAAGTGGCTGGCAGATCAACGCTGCCCAAATAATCAGCAGATCGCGGTGTTAGGGATGCGCCGCCAGGAAGCGCTCGACCTCATCGCGCGTCGGCGTGCCGGCGCGGCCGCCGAAGCGGGTGCATTTGATCGCGGCCACGGCCGAGGCGAAGCGCACCGCCTCGCGCTCCCCCTGCCCCTCGGCCAGCGCCAGCGCGAAGGCGCCGTGCCAGACATCGCCGGCGCCGAGCGTGTCGACCGCCTCGATCGGGAAGGCCGGCAGATGGGCGATGCCGCCATTCTCCATGAAGAGCACCCCGCGCGGGCCGAGCGTCACCGCGAGCCAGTTCTGCGCATCGCGCGCCATTGCTTCCAGCGCCACCCGCGGCTCCTGCCCGCCCGATATCTCATTAAGGGCCTTCTCGCTGAAGGCGACATGGCTGGCGGTGGTGACCATCTCCGGATGGGTCGGCTGGCGGTCGCCATCGATGACGCCGGGCACGCCGGCCTTGCGGGCGAGTTGCAGCGCCGCGAGCGAGCCCTCGCCCCAGCGGGTATCGACCAGCACGCCGTCGCAACCGGTCGGCAGCGCATTAGGCAGCCAGTCGGTCGCGAGCGGCGTCTTCGGATCGGTATAGGAGACGACCATGCGCTCGCCCTGGGCGTCGATCAGGATCGAGGAGACCGGCGAGCGCAGGCCAGGAAAGCGTGGCGAAAGCGAGGTATCGACGCCGTCCTGCTGCAATTGCCCGACGATGGTGTCGCCGACCGCGTCATCGCCCAGCCGCGTCGCCAGCCAGGCCTTGCCGCCGAGCCGGCCGATCGCGGCCGAGCCGCTGCCCGCGCAGCCGCCGCCAGTGACGACGAGATCGCGCGCCCGGTCCTTCTCGCCGGGATTGGGAACGCGCTCGACGCTGTAGACATAGTCGAGCGTCGCGATACCGAGACAGAAGACACCGGCCATGCCGCTTAGAGCTCCTAACAGAATCTGAGGGGGTCTCGACGCCGGCAATTCGTCTGCTCCGCCAGGAGCAGCGAGAAGCCGATACCGTTGGTATCGGCAAGCGTTGCGACGCCGCGGGCGGGCGAATTCCCGGCGCCGAAGGTGGACTTTGGAGGGCCGCCTGCGGCGTCGAACCGACTTGCCGATACCAATGGGTATCGGCTGCGCGTTTCTCCTAGCATCCGTCTCCTCCAAAGCCCATCGAGGCCCCCTCAGATTCTGTTAGGAGCTCTTACGCTCCGAACCTGAATTCGCTGATCTGGCGATAGACTTCGCCCGGGCGCAGCACCGTTGACGGGAAATGCGGGAGATTGGGCGAATCCGGCACGTGCTGCGGCTCGAGCGCGATGCCGGCGCAGGCGCCATAGCGGACGCCGTCCAGGCCCGCGACCGGCGTATCGAGCTTGAAGCCATCATAGACCTGCAGCGCCGGCTCTGTGGTCCAGACTTCCATGGCAAGGCCCGAGCGGCGCGAGCGCAGAATCGCAGCATGGGCGAGTTCGAGGCCAGTAGCAGCTGCCGGCTCGCGGCGGTCGCGCCGGAGCAGATAATTATGGTCGTACCAGAAGCGCGAGCCATCCGGACTGGCGAAGCGGACCGGTCTGGGCTTGCGGAAATCGAAGGGCGTCCCGGCCACCGAGGCGACCGAGCCGTCCGGGATCAGGTCGGCATCGACCGGGGTGATCAGATTGGCGCGGACCTCGAACTCGTGATCGAGGATGTCCGGGGCATCGTCGAGACGAAAATAGGAGTGATGCGCAAGGTTGACGATGGTCGGCGCGTCGGTGATGGCAGTGAGCTCGATCCGCAAGGTCGCTGCGCCGACAAGGCTGTAGCGGCAGACGACATTGAGCGTGCCGGGATAGCCGGCATCGCCGGCCGGCGAGACCAGCGCCAATGTTGCGCTCGCCTCGTCGTGATGCACCAGTGTCCAGGGCCGCTTGCCGAAACCCTGCCCGCCGCCATGCAGCGAATTGCGGCCGTTCTCATTCAGTGGCGTCTGATACTCGACGCCATCGAGCAAGAAACGGCCACCGCCGATGCGGTTGGCGAAGCGGCCGGCGATCGCGCCCATATGTGGCGAGTGCCGGGGATAGCTGGCAAAGTCGGAGAAGCCGAGCACGACGCGCTGACTACCTCCATTCGGCAGCGGCACGACGAGATCGCGCAGCACCGCGCCCCACTCCATCACCCGCGCCTCGGCGCCAGCGGGAGAGTGGAGCACGGCCTCATGGATCGGCGTGCCGTCGTCGAGATGGCCGAACAGCGTCTTGGTCAAGGCGGAGCACTCCGAAGCTGGATGTCAGGCTCCGAAGCGGATGCCGTCGATATCGGTGTGGATGAAGTCATTGCCCTTGTAGGCGAGCTTGAGGCCGGAGGTCTGCGCCGCAGCGTAGGCGAAGCAGTCGCCCATGTTGAAACGGGCGGGGTGGCCGGTCAGATGATGATAGCGGGCAGCGCAGTTATGAGCCTCCGCCGACATTGCAGCCTCGATAGGCAAGAGCTCGATTCCTGACAGTTCGGCAAATTCCATGACGCGCCGATGCGCGGCATCAATCGGTACTCGGAGCAATCTGGCGACACGACAGGACGCCTCGAAAACGGCGACTGCCGATGTAGCAAGCCTTTCCTGCTCCACCATCGCGGCCCTGATCTCAGCGGCCTCCGGCTCGTCCGTCATAGCTGCGACAATGACTGAGGCGTCGAGGAACATCAGGCGTCGCCGGATTCGCGGTCCCAGAATTCTTTATGTGTCATCCCGTCGTCGATCACGGGATGCTGCGCCAGATAGGCGTGCGCACGACGGAACGCCTCTTCGATCCGCTCTCGACGCTCTTCGCGCCGCTTCAGCTCGTTCTCGACAGCAATGCCGATTGCGCCTTGCAGCGTCGTGCCCGAAATCTTCGCGAGCTCTCGTACCTGTCGGTCGATCTTCTCGTCGCGCACCAGAATGCCCATGCGAGCCTCCCTGATATCATCCGATGATATCAGGGAGCATATCAGCCCGCAATCTGCGCGCCGTCACCACGCCCCGGTGTTCGGCATGCTCAACCAGGGCTCGGCCGGTGCCTTGGGCTCGCCCTTCTGCAGGATCTCGATCGAGATGTTGTCGGGCGAGCGGACGAAGGCCATGTTGCCGTCGCGCGGCGGCCTATTGATCGTGATGCCGGCCTTCATCAGCTTGTCGCAGGTCGCATAGATGTCGTCGACCTCATAGGCGAGATGGCCGAAATTGCGCCCGCCCGTATAGACCTCCGGATCCCAGTTATAGGTCAGCTCCAGCGTCGGGCGGCCGCGGCTGCCCTGCTCCTTCACCGTCGCGGCATCGTCGGGCGCGGCCAGGAAGACGAGGGTGAAGCGGCCCTTCTCGCTCTCCATGCGGCGGGTTTCGACCAGGCCGAACTTGGTCACGTAGAAATCGAGGGCAGCATCGAGGTCGGTGACGCGAACCATGGTGTGGAGATAGCGCATCGTTTGTCTCCCGGGGTTGATCTGGCAGATGGATCGGGCCAAACCGACGCCAATCCAAGAGGGCTCGCGCGGACCTATCATGAGCGAAACGCAGGATCGCACGCCGAACCCGGCCGGCCCGGTGTCGCCCGCCGAGGTCTCCCGGGTCAAGCAGAAGGCGGCGACGCTGTCGGTGATCGCCAGCATCGTGCTGACGCTCGCCAAGTTCGGCGCAGCGATCCTGTCCGGCTCGCTCGCACTGATGACCGACGCGCTGCAGGGGCTGATCGACATCGGCTCGACCATGTTCACCTGGTTCGCGGTCCGCGCCGCCGACAAGCCGGCCGATGACGAGCACCATTACGGCCATGGCAAGTTCGAGGCGCTGGCGGCGCTGCTGGAGACCGCGATCCTGTTCGGGCTTTCCGGCGCGATCCTGTGGGAGGCCGCCAACCGCCTGTGGAGCGGCAGCGAACCGCATGTCGCGGTGACGCCGCTGGTCATCGGCGTGCTGCTGTTCTCGCTGATGGTCGACGCGACGCGCTGGCGCACGCTGACCATGGTCGCCAAGGAGACCCGCAGCGAGGCGCTCGCGGCCGAGGCGCTGCACTTCGCCACCGATTTTGTCGGCACGGCGCTGGTGCTGCTCGGCCTGATCCTGACGCGGATGGGCGTGCCGATGGCCGACAGCGCGACGGCTCTCGCCCTCGCCGTCTTCATGATCGCCACCGCCGTGAAGCTCGGCCGGCGCACCGTCGATACGCTGATCGACGCCGCGCCGAAGGGCGTCGCCGAGCGCCTGCGCGACGCCGCGCAAGGCGTTGCCGGCGTCGTCAATGTCGAATGGCTCAGGCTGCGGCCCGCAGGCGGCGTCGTGCAGGGCGAGATCGGCATCCAGGTCTCGCGGACCCTGCCGCTCGACCGCGTCACCGCGATCAAGGACGATTTGTTGCGGGCGCTCATCACGGTCGAGCCGGATTCGGCGCTGACCGTCACCGCCAACCCGGTCCAGGTCGACGACGAGACGGCGCTGGAACGGGTGCTGCTGATCGCGCTGAAGATGAAGGTGCCGGTGCACCATGTCAGCGTCCATACGATCGGCGAGCGGCTCGCCGTCTCCCTCGACATGGAGGTCGATGCGGTCCTCCCGCTCGGCGAGGCGCACGAGATCGCGACGCGTCTGGAGAACGCGATCCGGGCCGAGTTCGGCGGCGAGACCGAGGTCGACACCCATATCGAGCCGATGGAGACCGGCCAGCCTTCCGGCCACAATGCGTCCTGGGAGGTGGTCGAGGCGATCGGCAAGGCGATTGCGCAGGAGGCGGCGGAGGCCGACGGCCCGATCCGCGACATCCACAGCGTCCGCGTGCGCGAGACCCGCAACGGCCTGGTAGTGAACTATCACTGCCGTGCCGATGCGGCGCTCGACGTCGCCGCCGTTCATCGCGCCGTCGACAAGATCGAGCGTAAGGTGCGTGAGGCCCGGCCGGATGTCTGCCGCCTCGTCAGCCATGCCGAGCCGGCGATCACCTCCGACAAGCCCTTCGCCCTGCCCTGACGGCTTTCGCCATCCCCTCGGGCCCCATAGATAAGAGCGACTGAAGGAAGCGAGCCTGCCATGCGCGCCGAAGACGCCCCGCTGATCCGCCTCGAGGATTATCGCCCCTCCGACTGGCTGATCGATACGGTCGATCTCGACATCGTCCTCGATCCGACGCGGACCAAAGTGCGCTCCCAGCTGCAATTGCGGCCGAACCCGGCCGGCCATGCCGCCGCACCGCTGGTGCTCGACGGCGACGAGCTGACGCCGGATTCCATCCTGCTCGACGAGGTCCCGCTCGATCCGTCCCTGTACTCGCTCTCGCCGCAGGGGCTGACGATTCAGGCACCGCCGGCGCGAGCCTTCTCGCTCAGGATCGAGACGACGCTCGATCCCAGCGCCAACACCAAGCTGATGGGGCTCTATCGCTCCAGCGGCGTCTACTGCACGCAATGCGAAGCCGACGGCTTCCGCCGCATCACTTATTTTCTCGACCGACCGGACGTGATGAGCGTCTACACGGTGAGGCTGGAGGCCGAGAAGACGCAGGCGCCGGTGCTGCTCTCCAACGGCAATCTCGTGGCGGCTGCCGAATTACCGGGCGGCGAACGGCATTTCGCCGTCTGGCACGACCCGCATCCGAAGCCGGCCTATCTGTTCGCGCTGGTCGGCGGCAAGCTCGACTACGTCCGGCAGCCTTACGTCACGGCCGACGGGCGCAAGGTCGAGCTCGCTGTTTATGTCGAGCCGGGCAAGGCCGGGCGTGCCGGCTGGGCGCTGGATAGCTTGGTGCGCTGCATGAGCTGGGACGAACGCGTCTTCGGCCGCAACTATGATCTCGACGTGTTCAACGTCGTCGCCGTGTCCGACTTCAACATGGGCGCGATGGAGAACAAGGGCCTCAATATCTTCAACGACAAATACGTTCTGGCCGACCCGCTGACGGCGAGCGATGGCGACTATGCCTCGATCGAGGCGATCATCGCGCATGAGTACTTCCACAACTGGACCGGCAATCGCATCACCTGCCGCGACTGGTTCCAGCTCTGCCTGAAGGAAGGCCTCACCGTCTTCCGCGACCAGGAGTTCTCCTCCGACGAGCGCTCGCGCCCGGTGAAGCGCATCGCCGATGTCCGCACTTTGCGCTCGACGCAGTTCTCCGAGGATGCCGGCCCCCTCGCCCATCCGGTCAGGCCGCGTGCCTATAAGGAGATCAACAACTTCTACACGCCGACGGTCTACGAGAAGGGCGCGGAGCTGATCCGTATGCTCAAGGTGCTGATCGGCGAGGACGCCTTCGCCCGGGGCATGGACCTCTACTTCGAGCGCTGCGACGGCACGGCGGCGACGATCGAGGAATTTCTCGACTGCTTCGTCGAAGCTTCCGGCCAAGACCTGGCCCATTTCGCCGGATGGTACGAGCAGGCGGGCACGCCGACCGTAGTCGCCTCCGGCAAATACGACGCGACGGCGAAGAGCTACACGCTGCAGCTGGCGCAATCGACGCCAGCCACGCCTGGCCAGTCCGAGAAGAAGCCGGTGGTCATTCCCGTCGCGCTCGGCCTCGTCGGCAAGGGCGGCGACCTGCCGCTCACCAGCATCTCGCCGGCGTTGAAGGTTGGCGGCGTGGTCGTGCTCGACCAGCCCTCGCTGTCCGTGACCTTCACCGACCTGCCGGAAGCACCGACGCCGTCGCTGCTGCGCGGCTTCTCGGCGCCGGTCCGGCTCGAGCTCGACCTTGGCGACGGCGAGTTGCTGAGGCTGTTCACCGCCGACAGCGATTCCTTCAATCGCTGGCAGGCGCTGCAGACAGTGGCGACACGGGCGCTGGTGCGCGCCGGCAAGGGCGACCAGTCCACACTGGATGCGACGGCGGCGACGCTCGCGGAAGCGCTCTCGGGCTTCCTCGCCGGCCCAGCTCTGGCTGATCCAGCCTTCGCCGCGCAGGTGCTGCGCCTGCCGGCCTCGGCCGACATCGCCCGCGAGATTGCCCGCGACGTCGACCCGGACATCGTGCACGGCGCCCATCGCCGGCTCTCGGCTGCGATCGGCGCGGCTCTCACCAGCCAGCTCGCGACCTTGCGCGATGACCTCGCCGAACGCGGCCCCTATTCGCCGGCCGCCGCGCCGGCCGGGCGACGCGCCTTGCGCAACGAGGCGCTGGGGCTGATCGCGCTCGGGGCTCCGGCCGAAGGCGCACGACTGGCGATGACTCAGTTCGCTGAGGCCGACAACCTGACCGACCGGCTTGCCGCGCTCGCCGCGATGACTCTGATCCCCGGAGCCGAGCGCGAGGATCTGATCGCGCGCTTCGGCGAGCTCTATGCCCGCGAGCCCCTGGTACTCGACAAATGGCTGATGGCGCAGGCGCTGATCGCGGAGGACGGCACGCTGCCCCGCGTCAAGGCGCTGATGAACCACCCGGCCTTCTCGCTCGGCAATCCGAACCGGGTACGTGGCCTGATCGGCGGCTTCGCCGCGAATTTGACGCAGTTCAACCGCGCGGATGGCGAGGGCTATGCCTTCGTCGCGGACATTGTCATCGCGCTCGACCGAACCAACCCACAGGTCGCCTCGCGCCTGCTAGGCTCGTTCAAGAGCTGGCGCATGCTGGAGGCGGGTCGCCGGGCCAAGGCGGAGGCGGCTCTGCGCATGGTCGGGACGACGCCGAACCTGTCGCGCGACGTCGCCGATATCGCCGCCCGTTCGCTGGGGTGATCGAACCGCCGTGGAAGGGCCCGCTCCCACCGGCCACGAGGAGAGGTTGGGAGGGGCCGAAATCCAGGCCAAGAGAGCGGCCGACAATGCCCTGTCAGCCCCGCCAAGAATCGCCCGTTAACCGGCTGCGCCACCAAAGGTTAACGAAGTCCTGCGCGCGCAGGATTCAACCGATTCGCCACTACAACCAACGCGCGCAAAACCATTGAAGGGACGAAGTTTCCGCTAGACAAAGCGAGTCCCTCAGATTCAACTGACTGTGATTCGGGGATGCGGCACGTCTCTCGATCTTACTGTCGGTACATCGCTTCCGAAGGGGGACGGGCATGACGCGTGCAGACGCGGCTTGCGCACACGTGCGCGCAAATTCAGTTCTAGGCGTAGCACGATCCCTGACTCATCCGCTCTATCAGCGCTTCGAGCAGCTGGAGCCGGTCTTCCGGAAAGTCATTCCGGCGCTTGTCGCGGGTTTCGTCCTGCTCCTTGCCCTAGGCGCCTATGTCCAGACCAGCGCGCTGCGCGACGATGCGCTCGATGACGCGGCAATCGACCTGGAAGCACTCGCCACGTTGCTTGTACGCGAGCTCGATCTAGCCTCGAAGGACGACAAGCGCCCCGACAGTGCGCTCGCGCCGCTGACCACGAAGCACATCGCCGGCCGCGGCCGCATCGCCTATGTCAGCGACGCCGGCGGCCGGCTCGTCGCCGGCGAGCCGACAATCGGCGCGAGCGAGCGCAGCCTGGTCGACCTGCTCGGCCCGGGGCAGGCCCTCACCGTCTTCGCCGACCGCGCCGGCGTGATGCCGATCACCCTTCCGGGCGGGATCGAGGCGCTCGCGACCGTCCGCAACCTCGCCGCCCCGCTCGGCCAGGTCGCAGTGCTCCACCCGGTCAAGCGCGCGCTCTCGACCTGGGATGAGCGCCGGCGCTCGATCCTCATCCTGTTCGGCTCGGCGGCGATCGTGCTCGCTGGCATCACCGCCGCCTTCGTCCTCCAGTCCCGGCGGGCCCGCGCCGCCGACGAGGATTGCGACTGCGTGCGCGACCGCATCGATACCGCTCTGAGCCGCGGCCATTGCGGCCTGTGGGACTGGGACCTGGCCAGGGGCCGGATGTACTGGTCGGATTCGATGTACGCGATGCTCGGCTACAACCGTACCGGCGAGTATATGTCCTTCGGCGAGGTCAACGCCTTCATCCACCCGGAAGACGCCGACCTCTACGGCCTGGCCGATGCGGTCAGCCGCGGCGAGACCAACCATCTCGACCAGGAATTCCGGGTCCGCAACGCCTCCGGCGAATGGGTCTGGCTCAAGGCGCGCGCCGAGCTGGTCACTGACCGCCGCACCGGCTCGCAGCACCTCGTCGGCATCGTCGTCGACATCTCCGAGCAGCGCCGCATGGCCGCCCGCACCGCCACCGCCGATGCCCGCCTGCGTGACGCTGTCGAGGCGATCTCGGAAGCCTTCGTGCTCTGGGACGCCGACCAGAGGCTCGTGCTCTGCAACGCCAAGTACCAGCAGTTGCACAAGCTCTCGCCCGAGCTGGTCAAGACCGGCACGGCCTATGAGCAGATCATGAGCCACAGCGCTCAGCCGAGCATCGACCGCGAGCCGGTCCGCACCTCGCGCGCAGCCTCGGGCAGCCACTCCTACGAGGCGAAGCTCTCCGACGGGCGCTGGCTGCAGATCAACGGCCGCCGCACCAAGGATGGCGGCTCGGTCTCGGTCGGCACCGACATCACCATGCTGAAGCAGCAGGAGGAGCGCCTGACCCGCTCCGAGCACGAGCTGCTCAAGAGCGTCACCGATCTCAAGGCCTCGCGCCAGAAGCTGGAAGCGCAGGCGCAGCAGCTTGCCGAGCTGGCTGAACTCTATCTCGAACAGAAGGCCTCGGCCGAAAGCGCCAACCGCGCCAAATCGGAATTCCTCGCCAATATGAGCCATGAGCTGCGCACGCCGCTCAACGCCATCCTCGGCTTCTCCGAGATCATGGATGACGGGCTGTTCGGCCCGCTCGGCTCGGAGCGCTATGTCGAATACGTCCGCGACATCCGCTCCAGTGGCGGCTACCTGCTCGCGGTGATCAACGACATCCTGAACATGGCCCGGATCGAGGCCGGCAAGCTCGAACTCGAAAAGACCGATGTCGCGCTCGACCTCGTGGTCGGCGAAGCGATCAGCTGCCATCGCGAGGAGATCACGCGCAAGCGGCTTTCCCTCACCAGCGATCTCGGCAGCGACATGCGCCTCGAAGCCGATGCGCACGCCCTCTTCCAGATCGTCGGCAACCTCGTCGACAACGCCGTCAAGTTCACGCCCGAAGGCGGCAGGATCGCGGTCCGCGTCAAGCCGGCCCCCGACGCGCTCAACCTCTATGTCGAGGACAGCGGCATCGGCATCCCGCGCGAGAAGCTCGGCCGGATCGGGCGCCCGTTCGAGCAGGTCGAAGGCGATCTCATCCGCAGCCATGGCGGTTCCGGCCTCGGCCTCGCAATCGCCCGCTCGCTAGCCGAACTGCATGGCGGCTCGCTCAGGATTCGGTCGATCATCGGCTCGGGCACGATCGTGATGGTCCACCTGCCGCTGAAGAGCCCGGCGGTGTCCGAGCTGGAACAGGCAGCTTGAAGCCGTTTCGCAGGGTGGCAGTGACCGCCTGATGCCGCGAAACCTTGCGGCATTCTTAAACGCCTCTTAACCGAGCAACTTGACGAAGCCTCAACCCAGCGGGGGCAAGCCTGCCCCGAGCAGTCGCGCCGACCGAGCAGCCGGTGCGTTTCCCGGGGTTAGAGCAATGCAAGCCCATCTCGCATCCGACGGCCCGCGGGCCGGCCGAAAGGCGAGCGACGCACTGGGACGCTCGTCGATCGTGACGATCGCCTTCCTGGCCGTGATGATCGCTCTGGTCATGTCTGGCTTCGTTTACATCAGCCACCAACAGACATTGGTGGAAGAGGTGCGCAAGAACGCCAGAACCTTGCGCGTCGCGCGCCAGGCAGTGATGGAAACCGGTGCGGCGGTCGCCGACCTGATGATCCGCCACGACAGCGAGCCCAAGCTGCTCAACTACGCCAGGGCTCTCAACTGGCTGAACAGCTTCCCCGAAGATATTTTCCCAAGGACCGCCTCGCGCGGGTCGGAAGAGGTTCCGGCGAGCGCCATACTCACGGCACTCAAGGCCGGCTGGGCCGATACGGTCTCGGCAGTCGTCGCAAAGCAGCCGGAGATCGCGCAATCGCTTTACGTGGCCCGTGAGATCCAGCCCAACACGACGACCCTCATCGATGCGATCCTGGCGGATCTGACCAGGAGGGAAGCGATCGAGGCATCGCTCAATCGCAGGATCTCCAGCGCGACGAGCATCGTATTGGGCCTGCAGATCATGACCGGCGCCTTCTGCATCCTCGCCTTTCTCGGCGCTTCGCGCAGCAGCTCGCGTGACGCCAGAGCGCGCGATCAGGCGGTCGGCAATGCGAATGCATCGCGCGAACAGGTCTCGCGCCTGTTCGAAATGACCGAGATGCTGCAGAGCGCACTGGACCATGGCGACGCCAATGCGGTGCTGCGCGCGACAGCCGGGGAGTTGATCCCCGAGTTCGGCGGCGCATTGTATGTCTTCAACAACTCGCGCGATCGCCTGACGCTGTCGACCAACTGGGGACGCCCGGACCGCGAAGCATTGCCGGACGCGATCGGACTGCAGCAATGCTGGGCGCTGAAGCGCGGCAAACCGCACATCAACCACCCCAGCTCACACAAGCTGCGCTGCGAGCACTACCACGTCAGCGACTGCGCGCTGGAGATTCCGATGATCGCCCGTGGCGAAATCCTCGGCCTCCTGCAGATCTATTGCGCTGGCGATCAGGCCGAAGAGCGCCTCAAGGACGTGGCGAACATCGGTGCAGCGCTCGCCGACGCCATGTCGCTTGCGCTCTCGAACATCGCCCTGCGCGACAAGCTGCGCAGCCAGGCGCTACGCGATCCGCTGACCGGCCTCTACAACCGCCGCTATATGGAAGATGCGCTGGAGCGGGTCGTTCGCCTGGCCGAGCGCGAGCGGACCGAAGTCTCGGTCATCATGATCGATCTCGACAATTTCAAACGCCTGAACGACCAGCATGGCCACGCGAAGGGCGACGCGGTGCTGCGGGACGCGGCAGCGGCCGTGACGAACCAGCTACGCGAGACCGACATCGCCTGTCGCTATGGCGGCGAGGAGTTGATCGTGGTGCTGCCGAATTGCGGGATCGACATTGCCGCGGCGAAAGCCGAGCGCATCCGGATCAGCATCGAGGCCCTGTCGGAACCGAACGGCGCCCAGGTGTCCGCTTCGCTCGGAGTCGCCAGCGTGCCAGCGACCTCGACATCGACGCGCGACCTGCTGGCCAATTCCGATGCGGCGCTCTATCGCGCCAAGCAGGAGGGCCGGAACCGGGTCGTGCGCGCGCCATCGCACAAGACCAAGGGCGCGCGGATGGAGCAGAGCGGCCCGGGCGACGCCCTGGCGGCGGAGTAACGCGCAGCGCCGGTCATGACGCTCGCCCCGGCCCCAGGAGGCGCCGGAAGATGGCGCGCACGGCGCTGCGGGTTTCGTCGAGTTCGGCCTTCAGCATCTTGGCGTCGGGCAGCCCGACCGCCGTCGCGATCCGGCGCATCACCCGCTCCGGCACGGCCTTGGGATCGAAGTTCTCCTCCACTGCGAAGCGCTGCCAGAGCTGGACGTCGCCGATGAAGCGGGCCGCGCTTGCGAGCCGCTCGGCATCCTCGGCAGGGATGACGCCGGTGTCACGCGCCGCAATGAAGACACCCGCCGTCGTGCGGACGAGGAGCTGCGGGTGGTGGTGGCCATAAGCGAGCACCAGGAACTGCGCCAGGAAATCGAGATCGGTCAGCCCGCCGGCGGCGAGCTTCAGGTCCCAGGCGTCGCTCTCGCCCTTCTCCTTGGCGATCAGCGCCCGCATCTCGGCGACCGCAGCCGCGACCTTCGCCGGTTCGCGCTTGCGCAACAGGATCTCGCGGATCGCGGCCTCGACCTTTGCCTTGAGATCGACATCGCCGGCGACGACACGGGCGCGGGTCAGCGCCATCTCCTCCCAGATCTCGGCCTCGCCCTGATGATAGGCCTCGAAGCCGCCGAACTGCGTCGCGGCCGGGCTCTTGTTGCCAGCCGGCCGCAGGCGCAGGTCGACCTGGTAGAGTGTTCCGCGCCGGGTCGGCACGGTCAGAGCCGCGACGAATCGTTGGGTAAAGCGGACATGCCAGGTGACGGGATCGAGCGGGCGCCTGCCATCGCTGGCCTCCGCCTCCTCCGGCCGATCGTAGATCAGCATCAGGTCGAGATCGGATGAGGGGGTGAGCTCGCCGGCGCCGAGGCGGCCCATGCCGAGCACGACGGCCTCCGCCCCCGCCACAAGGCCGTGATCGGCTGCGAAGGCAGCGCGCGTATCCTCGAAGGCGACGCGGACGCAAGCCTGCGCCACCGCTGCATAGCCCTGCGCCGCCTGTTCGGCGTTGATCACCCCGGAGAGCAGCCGCGCGCCGACCAGGAAGTTCTCCTGCCTTGCAGCGTCGCGCATGCGGTCGAGCCCGTCCTCGACACTGGGCAGGGGCGTTCCGACCATGGCGCGCACGCGCTGCGCCACCCGTTCGGCGTCGTGGCGCGGGGCGCTGAAGGCGGGATCGATCACCGCGTCGAGGACATGCGGATAAAGCGCCGCGACCTTGGCGAGGCGTGGTGCACTGCCGAGAATCTCGGCGAAGAGCTGCAGCAGGGCCTCATGCGAGCGCAGCAGGGTGAGCAACTCGACAGCCGCAGGCATGCGCACGAAGGCGTTGTCGAGATGCGCGAGCGCGCCGTCCGGATCGGTGGTGCGGCCGAGCGCAACCAGCAGCGCCGGCGTCAATTCGGTCAGTACCTCGCGGGCGCGGGCGCTGGTGACGGCGGCACGGCGGCCGAAATGCCAGCCGCGCACCGTCTCGGCCGCAACCGCAGGCTGACGGAAGCCGAGCTTGCCCAGCGTCGCCAATGTCTCGGGGTCGTTCTCGGTTCCGGTGAAGGAGAGCGAGCCGGCCTCGCTGGCGAGGCTGGGCGCGTCCTCGAACAGCAGGGCATAGTGACCCTCGACGCGCCTGGCATGCGCCTCCAGATCCTTGCCGAAAGCCTTGGCCGAGGGGTAGCCGCAGAAGCGAGCGAAGGCGTCGAGATCGGCGGCGTCGGTCGGCAGAGTCTGGGTCTGCTCGTCATGGCGCATCTGCAGCCGGTGCTCGATGGTGCGCAGCCAGCAATAGGACTCCGTCAGCTCGTCGCGGGCTTGCGGGCTGATCCAGTTCTCCTTGGTGAGCTCGCCCAGCATCTCGAGCGTGCGTGGCCCGCGCAAGGCCGGACGCCTTCCGCCAAAGACGAGTTGCTGGGTCTGGACGAAGAACTCGATCTCGCGGATGCCGCCGCGGCCGAGCTTGACGTTGTGGCCGGGCAGGCTGAGCGTCTCGAAGCCCTTTACCGACTGGATCTGCCGCTTCATCGCATGGATGTCGGCGATAGCGGCGAAGTCGAAATATTTGCGCCAGATGAAGGGGGCGAGATCGGCGATGAAGCGGCGACCGAGCTCAAGGTCTCCGGCGACGGGCCGCGCCTTGATCATCGCGGCGCGTTCCCAGTTCTGGCCGACCGTCTCGTAATAGGCATAGGCGGTCGGCAGCGCGACGGCGACATGGGTCGAGCCGGGATCAGGCCGCAGGCGCAGATCGACGCGGAAGACGTAGCCGTCAGGCGTGCGCTCCTGGATGATGCGGGCGATCTGCTGGGTGAGCTTGACGAAGAAGCTGGTGGGCTCGCCGACGCCGGCGGCTTCGGCCATCTCCGGGTCGAAGAAGACGACGATGTCGATGTCGGAGGAGTAGTTCAGCTCGCCGGCGCCATGCTTGCCCAGTGCCAGCACGACGAGGCCCGAGCCCTTGCCGGGCTCGGCCGGGTCGGGAAGCTCGATCCGGCCGAGGCCGGCAGCCTGGTGCAGCGCGTGCTCGCTGGCGAGCTTCACCGCCATGTCGGCGGTAGCGCTGAGCGCGGCAGTGACAGTCTCGACCGGCCAGACGCCGCCGATGTCGGCGAGCGCGATCAGGAGCGCCATCGCCTGGCGGAAGCGGCGCAGTTCGCGCATCAGGTCGGCGGTCGCGGTCTCCGGCATGGCGAAGGCTGCGATGCCGGCCAGCAGCGCATCGCGGCGCTCGCCGGGGTCGGTGGTCAGGGAGGCGAGCAGCCCCTCTGGATCGCGCCGCATGATCTGGGTCAGGAAGGGCGAATGCGCCAAGATGCCCGCGACCAGCGCAGCCGATGTCTCATTGCCTGTCAGATGCGCGACGAGCCGTTCGCCGGCCTCGGCATCGAACAGGCGCTCGATCAGCTCTTCGCGCCAGAGCGCCTCGACCTTGCCGCGCGCCGGCAGGACGGGCGCCGCCTTCAGGCATTCGCATAAGGGCTCGCCCACACTGACCTCCGCGTCGACCGGCTGAGCGAGCCTTAGCGGTTCATCAAGCCGACTGGAACCCTGCCCCGTCCGGCTGCGATGTCGAGCCTTGAGGCGTCTCTGCGACGGGCCTGTCCACAGAAGGCGGTGAGGCTGGCAGCGACATCACGACATCGAGCCCCGGCGCATTGTCCGCGAGGCGAATCGCACCGCCATGCAGATGCGCGACGGCGGAGGCGAGCGCGAGCCCCAGCCCGAAGCCCGGCTTGCTGCGGCTCTGGTCGAGGCGGACGAAGCGCTCGAGGACGCGGCCACGGTCGGCCTCGGGGATGCCGGCGCCATGATCGGCAACGCCGAGCTCGACCGTTTCGCCGACGCGCCGCGCCGTCACCGCGACGGTCGCCGGGGCGTCGCCTTCCGGCTTGCCGTATTTCAGGGCGTTGTCGATCAGATTGGCCAGCGCCTGGCCGATCAGCTCGCGATTGCCCGTGAGCGACAGGCCGGGCTCGACCGAAGCGGACAGAGTGAGCCCCGCCTCCTCCGCCAGCGGCTCGTAGAGCTCGGAGAGCCCGTCGACGATCTCGGCGAGGTCGAGCGGCGCCATGCTGTCGGTGATCTGGCGGGTCTCCAGCCGCGCGATCATCAAGAGGGCGTTGAAGACGCGGATCAGCCCGTCGGCCTCGTCGATCGCACCGTCGAGCGCGGCACGCAACTGCTCGGGCGACTGCGCGGTTCGCAGCGCCTCTTCGGCGCGGTTGCGCAGGCGGGTCAGCGGCGTCTTGAGGTCATGGGCGACATTGTCGGTGACCTGCTGCATGCCGCTCATCAATTCGCCGATGCGGTCGAGCATGGCGTTGAGGTTCCCGGCCAGCCGGTCGAGCTCGTCACCGCTGCCAGAGATCGCGAGCCGACCCTTGAGGTCTCCGGCCATGATCGAGCGGGCGGTATCGTTCATGCCGTCGATGCGCTTCAGCACGCGTCGGGCCACGAACCAACCGGCGAAGCAGCCGAGCACGACGACGAGCAGGACCGACCAGGCGGCGGCGCGCTTGATCACGACGCGCAGACGCTCACGCTCCTCGACGTCGCGACCGACCAGCAAGCGAAAGCCGGCCGGCAGCATGAAGACGCGGACGATGGCGTGGTTGGTCTGGTCGAGCGCCTCGGAGGAGCGGGCGTATTCGATCTCGCTCTCGCCCTGGCGGTCGAGCGTGCCCGGCGGCAGCGCCTCGATATTGCCGGCGATACGCTCGCCCAGCGGCGTCGTCACGAGATAGAGCGAGGCGCCCGGCCCGCGCGAGCGCCGCTCGATGACCTGCACCAGCCGCCTGATGCCGCCGAGGCGCTGCTGTTCGGCCAGCCCCTGGATCTCGGCGTCGATGGTCGAGCGGATCTGGTCGTCGAGCAGGTTCTTGGCGTTCCAGGCGACATAGCCCAGCACGAAGATGGCGAAAGCCGCGAAGACGACGAGATAGATCGCCGTCAGCTTGAAGGCGGTGGTGCGGACGAGATGCGGCAGGAAGCGCAGGCGGCCGGAAGGCTGCGGCGCTTCACCCGTCCGGCCCTCAGCGAGCTGTGTCACGGACCATATATCCCGCGCCGCGGATGGTGTGGATCATCGGGTGCTCGAAGCCCTTGTCGACCTTGGAGCGCAAACGCGAGACATGCACGTCGATGACATTGGTCTGAGGGTCGAAGTGATAGTCCCAGACGTTCTCGAGCAGCATGGTGCGGGTCACGACCTGCCCGGCATGCTTCATCAGATATTCGAGCAGGCGGAACTCGCGCGGCTGCAGCACGATCTCCTCGCCGGCGCGGGTGACGCGATGCGCCAGCCGGTCGAGCAGGAGATCGCCGACGCGATAAGTGGTCGGCTCGGAAGCCGGCGCGCCGCGGCGGCGCGAGAGCACCTCGACGCGGGCGAGCAGCTCGGAGAAGGCATAGGGCTTGGGCAGATAGTCGTCGCCGCCGGCCCGCAGGCCCTTCACCCGGTCGTCGACCTGGGCGAGCGCCGACAGGATCAGCGCCGGCACCGTCTCGCCCTGCTCGCGCAGGGAGCGGATGACAGAGAGCCCGTCCATGCGCGGCAGCATACGGTCGACGACGAGCACGTCATAGCCGCCGCCCTGCGCCATGGCGTAGCCCTCAAGGCCATCGGGAGCGTGGTCGGCGACATGGCCGGCCTCACGAAAGGCTTTCACCAGATAGGCTGCCGCCTCGGCATCGTCTTCAACGATCAGGAGTCGCATGGCAGCACGCTACCTCATCAAAACGAAAAGCGGCAGGTCGGAGGTGACGATCCGACCTGCCGCCGCGACGGCTGGTATTCCCGGCAGGGGGCGACGTGACAGCCGGGAGATACCATCCGCCCGGAACACGCTCTCGCAGATCAACTGACGCTACGCGCGAGAGCATGCCCCAACTTGGGTAGGTCCCCGATCAGGCCGCCGGCTGGCGGCCGACCTCGAACGAGACCTCGCGCTCCTTGCCATCGCGCCAGATGGTCAGGTTGGCCTTGGCGCCGGGCGCAAAGGTCGCGATCTTCTTCGACAGCTCGCGGGCGTCGGCGATTTTCTCGCCATTGACCGCGATGATGGTGTCGCCGCGCCTCAGGCCAGCCTTGGCGGCGGGGCCGTTGGCCTGCGCCTCCGCGATCAGGGCGCCCTTGGCGTCCTTCAGGCCG
This sequence comes from Allobosea sp. NPDC003192, assembly GCF_050275675.1. Lineage (NCBI taxonomy): Bacteria > Pseudomonadati > Pseudomonadota > Alphaproteobacteria > Hyphomicrobiales > Alloboseaceae > Allobosea > Allobosea sp. NPDC003192. Next base: position 47,099 of record NZ_JBNNPK010000020.1, on the reverse strand, counting down.
ATAGCGTCGGCGACCTCGGCCGTGACCGGCTGGATCTGCACGCCGATGAAGCCGCGGGCGACCGAACCATGCTCCTTGAGCTGCTCGACGACGCTCTGGACCGTGGCCGCCGGGATCGCGAAGGCGATGCCGACATTGCCGCCGGACGGCGAGTAGATCGCGGTGTTGACGCCGACGACCTCGCCCTTCTGGTTGAAGGTCGGGCCTCCGGAATTGCCGCGATTCACCGCCGCATCGATCTGCAGGAAGTCGTCATAGGGGCCGGAGCCGATATCGCGGCCCTGGGCCGAGACAATGCCTGCGGTCACGGTGCCGCCGAGGCCGAACGGGTTACCGACCGCCAGCACCCACTCACCGATGCGGGGCTTGCCCGAGGCGAGCTGGACGAAGGGATAGCTGCCGGACTCGTTGACCTTGAGCAGTGCGAGGTCGGTGCGCGGATCGGTGCCGATCACCTTGGCCGAAAGCGTCTTGCCGCCATCGGTAACAAGCTGGACCTCGGCCGCATTGGCTACGACGTGGTTGTTGGTGACGACATAGCCGTCCTGGCTGATGAAGAAGCCAGAGCCCTGCGAGAGCTGGGCCTTCGGCTGCTGCTGCGGGCCACGCGGACCCATCCCCTCCTCGCCGAAGCGGCGGAGGAAACGCTCCAGCGGATGGCCGGGAGGCAGCCCCTCGATGCCGGCCGGACCGCCCTCGTCATTGGCGCTGGCGACGACCTTGGCCTTGACACGGACGGAGACGACGGCGGGCTTGACCCGGTCGACGACGTCGGCGAACGACGGCAGCTGGGTCTGCTGCAGGCCGGAGAGCTGGACCGGCTGGGCATTGGCGGCGCCGTGGGTGTTGAGGAAGTTGTCGGCGAGGCCGGCCATCAGGCCAATGCTCAGCGTCGCGGCGCCGGCGACGATCGCGCCGCGCTTCAGGATCGAGCGGGCGGTGGCCGGGGCGCGGGTGGTGGTCTCGGAAGTGTTGTTCTCTTGGGTGGTCATGGTTCTCACCTCGATGCGGGAGGCAGGGCCTTCCCTGCTTCGTGAGGTGAACCATGGCGGGCGGCGCCTTACCCGGATTTCGCCCGTTGATGACAGTTTCGTAAGGTTGGCTGGCCTTCAGCCACGTTCGTCGCGCAGGAGATCGTCGAGCCGGCGCTGTTCCTCGACCGTCAGGGTGACGCCGGCCGGCGACGCAGCGCGATTGCGGCGGCGCCAGAGGAATACGGCCCCGAACAGCACGATCAGGAAAGGCGCGGCCCAGAGCGCGATCGTGCGCGCATTCATCGGCGGGCGCAACAGGACGAAATCACCATAGCGCGCGACGACGAAGTCGATCACGGCCTTGTCATTGTCGCCGGCGACGAGCCGCTCGCGCACCAGGATGCGCAGATCCTTGGCGAGCGGCGCGTCGGAATCGTCGATCGACTGGTTCTGGCAGACGAGGCAGCGCAGACCCGAGGAAATCTGCCGGGCGCGCTGCTCCAGACCCTGATCCTTCAGGACCTCGTTCGGCTGCACGGCAAGGGCCGGCGCCGTGAGTGACAGCAGCCCGACGAGGAGGAGCGGAAAAGCGCGCATCATGCTCACTCGGCCGCCTGTGGAAGCGCGGCCGGCGCCGGCGTGCGCCGCGGCGCGGCCAATCGGAAGCGCCGGTCGGTCAACGAGAGCGCTCCGCCCGCCGCCATCACCAGAGCGCCGATCCAGATCAGCAGGATCAGCGGCTTGTCATGCAGTTTGACCGCGATCGCACCACTATCGTCTGGCTCGCCCAGGCTGACATAGGCCTGTCCGAGGCCGACAGTGCGGATGCCGGCCTCGGTGGTCGGCATGGCGCGGGCCGTATAGATGCGCTTCATCGCCTCGACCGGCTTGAGCTCGCGGCCATCGGCGACAATGCGGAAGCGGGCCGCGTCCTCGCGATAATTCGGCCCGGCGCGCGGCGTGATCGCCTCCAGCGTCACGGTGTAGCGGCCGCTGGTCAGACTCTCGCCGACCTTGAGCATGCCGATCGACTCGGTGCCCCAGGCGACAGCGGCGACGCCGATCACGCTGATGCCGACGCCGGCATGGCCGAGCGCAGTACCCCAGGCCGAGCGCGGCAGTCCCTTAGCCCGCGACAGGATCGCCGCTGCGCCGCTGGCGCGGCCGACGACGCGTTCGCCGACCTCCCAGAACGCTCCGACCACGAGGAAGACGCCGAGGCCGATGCCGAGCGGCGCCAACACCGGCCCGCCGCGCACCAAGGCGAAAATCGCCAGCGTGGTGATGACGCCGACACCGAAGGCGACCTGGGCGCGCTGGGCGGCGCCGAGCAGGTCGCCGCGTTTCCAGGCCAGCGTCTGGCCGATCGGCAGCAGCAGGAGGAGCGGCACCAGCAGCGGCACGAAGGTGGCGTTGAAGAAGGGCGGGCCGACCGAGATCTTGTCGCCGGTGACCATCTCGAGCACGAGCGGATAGAGCGTGCCGATGAAAACGGTGGCGCAGGCCGTCGCCAGGAAGAGGTTGTTGACGACGAGCGCGCTCTCCCGCGAGACCGGCGCGAACAGGCCGCCTTGCTTCAGGAGCGGCGCGCGCCAGGCGAACAGCGCCAGCGAGCCGCCGATGAAGGCGATCAGGATGCCGAGGATGAACAGGCCGCGCTGCGGGTCGCTGGCGAAGGAATGCACCGAGGTCAGCACGCCCGAGCGGACAATGAAGGTGCCGAGCAGCGAGAGCGAGAAAGTCAGGATCGCGAGCAGGATCGTCCAGACCTTGAGCGCGTCGCGCTTCTCCATCACCACGGTCGAGTGGATCAGCGCCGTGCCGGCGAGCCAGGGCATCAGCGAGGCGTTCTCGACCGGGTCCCAGAACCACCAGCCGCCCCAGCCGAGCTCGTAATAGGCCCAGTAGGAGCCCATGGCGATGCCGAGCGTCAGGAAGGTCCAGGCCAGCAGGGTCCACGGCCGGACGGCGCGGGCCCAGACCGCATCGATCTTGCCCTCGATCAGGGCTGCGACGGCGAAGGCATAGGTGATCGAGAAGCCGACATAACCGACATAGAGCAGCGGCGGGTGGATCGCGAGGCCAAGGTCCTGCAGGATCGGGTTGAGGTCCTGCCCCTCTCCAGGCGCCGGGACGAGGCGCCGGAAGGGATTCGAGGTCAGCAGGGTGAAGGCGAGGAAGGCGACACTGACGCTACCCTGCGCGGCGAGCGTGCCCGCTCTCAGCTTCGCCGGCAGCGAGCGGCGCGACAAAGCGACCAGCGCGCCGAACAGCACGAGGATGAGGACCCAGAGCAGCATCGAGCCCTCATGGTTCCCCCAGACAGAGGTCAGCTTGTAGATCAGCGGCTGTGTCGAATGCGAGTTGGCGGCGACGTTCTCGACCGAGAAGTCGGAGACCACATAGGACGCCATCAGGCAGCCAAAGGAGATCGCGACCAGCAGGAAGCAGGCGATCGCCGCCGCCGGGCCGACCGAGGCCAAGGCCGGGTCGTTCCGGCTCACGCCCCAGAGCGGCACGATTGTCTGGACGACCGCGACACCGAGCGCCAGCGCCAAAGCGAAATGACCGATCTCGACGAACACAGGCGCGGCCCTATTTCGTGGCTGGCGCGGCAGGCGCGCCGGGTTTGGTTTCGCCAGGCTGCCAATGCCCCTGCTTCTTCAGCGCGTCGGCGACCTCGCGCGGCATATAGGTCTCGTCATGCTTGGCGAGGACGGAATCGGCGCGGAACCGCCCCGGCCCTTCCAGCACGCCCTCCGTGACGACGCCCTGCCCCTCGCGGAAGAGATCGGGCAGCAGGCCGGTATAGCTGACCATGGTCCTGGTCTTGCCGTCGGTGACGGCGAAACTGACGCGCTGATTGGCGCCGCGCTCGACCGAACCGGTCTCGACCAGGCCGCCAAGCCGCAGGCGCGTGCCGGGCGTCAGGCCCTTCTCGACGATCTCGGTCGGTCCGTAGAAGAAGACGATCGAATCGCGCAGGGCATAGGCGACGAGGCCAGCGGCAAGGCCGAGCATGATGCCGACCGAAGCGATCACGACGAGGCGGCGCTGCTTGCGCGTCAGGCGCTTGCGCGGCGGCGTCGCGGGGATACCGGCCTGGACGCTCATGGTGCGGCCTCCTGCAGACCGAGCTCGGTGCGCAGACCATCGAGGGCGGAGGCAGCCGACTGATCGGAAGCCAGGCGCAGGCGGGCCGTGGAGAGCGACTTCTGCGCGGCGTCGCGCTCGCCAAGAACCGCCTGCGAACGGATCAGGCGCGACCAGTCGGCGAGGCTGCCGCCGCCTTCGGCGAGCCGGGCGGCGAGGCTGTCGACCATGCCGCGGATCGCAGTCATGCGCTCGGCCTCAGGCAGGCTGGCGATCGCATCGGCCGGAGCCGCCGGGCGCTCCAAACTTTCAAGGCGGGCGCGGACCGTGGCGGTCCATGGCGCACCGGCGGGCGCATCCGCGAGCAAAGCCTTGAGCAAAGCGATGGCGGCCGGGACCTGCCCATCCTGCTCCTGCGCGATCGCCATGAAGAAGCGCGCGCGCGGATTGGCCGGATCGAGCTTCAGCGCCTCGGCGAGGCTTTCGCGCGCCGCCGCCGTGACGACGCCGCCGGCAGCAAGAAGCTGCGCCTCGGCCTGACCACCCAGCCGCTCAGTCGTCGCACCATCATAGCGGATCGCATTGGCGAAGGCCTTGGCGGCATCGTCGAAGCGGCCCTGGCGCAGATAGACCGGGGCGAGCACGTTCCAGCCCTTGCCGTCGGTCGGGTTGGCGGCGAGATGGGACTCGATCCGCGCCAGCGCCAGTTCGAAATCCTGCGCCGGATTACCCTTCATTCGCGCCGCGAGCGGCTGGTCCGGCACGCTCGGCGAGCCATAGGCGCCGTAGATCAACAGCGCCAGCAGGGGCACGCAAGAAAGCGCGATGGCGGAGGCAGCACGGCGCCGGCGCAGCGCCGGCTCGCTCTCGCCGGCCGGCGTCGATTCCGTCGCCGTCTCGCGCAGCAGCCGACGCGCCGCCTCGGCCTTGGCCGCCTCGGCCTCGGCAGCACCAATCAGCTTGCGGCCGAGGTCCCGGTCGATCTCGGCGAGCTGGGCGCGGTAGAGCGCAGTTGCCCCGGCCGTGTCGGCGGAGAGCGCCGGCGCCCGGCGGCCGAGCGGCCAGAGCACCGCCATGACCGCAGCCCCGGTCATGGCCGCGAAGATGATCCAGATCAGCATTCGCTGTTCATAGCCGTTCGAAGGTGCCGGTTCATGTCCGAAGATGGCGACAAAGGGTCACGCGGGCAATGCGGCGTCAGACCGCCGGCAGGACGAGCCGGGCCCTGAGGCCGCCCAGCGGCGAGCGTTCCAGCGAGAGGCCGCCGCCATAGAGCTTGGCGAGATCGACGACGATCGAGAGGCCGAGCCCCGACCCCGGCGTCGTCTCGTCGAGCCTGCGGCCGCGCTTGAGGACTTCCGCCATGGCGTCGTCGGGGAGACCCGGGCCGTCATCGTCGATCAGCAGGACGAGACGTCCTTCCGGCGTCTCGGCTTCGGGCGCCAGACTGACCTGCACCTCGGTCCGCGCCCATTTGAAGGCGTTGTCGAGCAGGTTGCCGAGCATCTCCTCGAAATCCTGCTTCTCGCCGCGAAAGCGAACACCGGCAGGGACAGTATGCCTGCCCTCGATCGCCCTGCCCTGCGCGATCTTCTCAAAAGTGCGGATCAGCGCGTCGAGCGAGGGAGATATTTCGGAGGCCCCGCCCAGCGCACCCGACAGTGCGGCGGCACGCGCCCGATCGAGATAGTACTGGACCTGGTCGCGCATGATCGCTGTCTGATGCCGGACGGTCTGGGAGAGAACGCCCTGGCCCGCCTCGGCCTCGTTCTGCATCACGCTGAGCGGCGTCTTGAGGGCATGGGCAAGATTGCCGACCTGGGTGCGGGCACGCTCCAGGATCTCGCGGTTAGCGTCGATGAGCTGGTTCAACTCGCCTGCCAGCGGCGCGAGGTCGGGCGGATAGCGCCCGGCGATGCGCGTGCTTTCGCCGGTGCGCACCGTGCCGACGGCTGCACGCAGGCGCGCCAGCGGCCGCAGGCCGAAGCGGACCTGGGCAATAGTCGAGGCAACCAGGGCGAGGCCGAGGAAGAGGAATGTCAGGGTCAGAGCGAAGCGGAAATCGCGGATGTCGCCCTCGATCTCATCGGCCGGCGCGGCAACGCCGACGGTGAAGCGGCCATCCTCGCCGACATCGATCTCGCGCTCGATGATGCGCAGCCCCCGGTCATCCGGTCCGGAGATATAGCTCTCGCGCAGGCCGCGCGCATTCGGCTGCAGGTTCTGGTCGAGCAGCTTCGGCAATTGTCCACCGACGAGAGAGCGCGAGGTGCGCACCGTCGGGCGCTCTCCGTCGAGGCGGATGATCTGCCAGTACCAGCCGGAGAGCGGCAGGTCGAAACGCGGCTCGCCGAGATCACCGATCGCCTGGCGCTCGGCTTCGGGCGGGGCGGCGAGATCGGCGACCAATTCCTTGATGTAGACGCTGAGGCGTTCGTCGAAGCCGCGCTCGGCCGCACGCCGATAGAAGGTGGTGAGGCCGAAACCGGCGAGGATCAGCACGAGCGCGCAGCAGATGGCGGCCGAGATGAAGAGCCGGGCGCCGAGCGAGAAGCGCTGCCGCGTGACCGGCATGACCGGCCTCAGGCTTTCGCGGCAGCGATGTAGCCGAGGCCGCGCACGGTCTCGATGACGTCGACGCCGAGCTTCTTGCGCAGACGGCCGACGAAGACTTCGATCGTGTTCGAGTCGCGGTCGAAATCCTGATCGTAGAGATGCTCGACCAGCTCGGTACGCGAGACGACACGGCCCTGATGATGCATCAGATAGGCGAGCAGCCGATATTCGTGCGAGGTCAGCTTGACCGGGTTGCCGTCGACGACGACGCGGCTGGCGCGCGTGTCAAGACGGACCGGGCCGCAGATCAGCTCGGCGGTCGCGTGGCCGGCGGCGCGGCGCAGCAGGGCGCGGACGCGGGCAAGCAGCTCCTCGATATGGAACGGCTTGACGACATAGTCGTCGGCGCCGGCGTCGAAGCCCGAGACCTTGTCGCTCCAGCGGTCGCGCGCCGTCAGGATCAGCACCGGCATGGTCTTGCCGGCCCGGCGCCAGCCCTGCAGCACGGCGACGCCGTCGACCTTCGGCAGGCCGAGATCGAGGATCACCGCATCATAAGGCTCGGTCTCGCCGAGATAGAGCCCTTCCTCGCCGTCGAACGCCTTGTCGACGGCATAGCCGGCGTTCTCCAGCGCATTGACGATCTGGCGGTTGAGGTCCTTGTCGTCCTCGACGACGAGCAGTCGCACGGCGGCTTTTCTCCGATTGGCGGATCAGGAACGGGAAATAGCGGAACTAGCGGATATCCGCCACCTTGCCCGAGGCGCCGTCGAGCGTGACCCGGGCGACGCGGCCATCGCGCTTCATCGTCGTCACCACATAGACGAACTCGTCGCCCTGGCGGCAAAGCCTGATGCGCAGGACTTCACCCGGCGCGGCTTCGCGGGCATGGCGGGATGCGGCGGCAGGCTGCATGACTTTGCCGTCCGAAACGGCCTCGCGCGTTTCTTCAGCTGAGAGGCATGTGATCGGCTGCGGCGCATCGACCGTCTCCACCGGCGAAGCGACGGCGGTGACCAAAGCAAGCATCGCGGCAGCGGGGTCGAGCAGCATCATCGTCATGCGCTAGCCCTGTATGCGTGAATGCGCCATGAACATTGACGTGAAAGGCGCCGGTCAAGGCTAGCTCAGCGAACCGCCACAAGTCCACGCCGGAGCAGCCCGGCTCCCGCAACAACGCTGAGTTGCGCCAGTTCGACGTCGAGATTGGTCTGAGGGCTGCCGAAATCGGCGAGCTCCTCTGCCGCTTCGTAGAGCAGGACCGGCGCATCCACTTCGACGATCCTGACGACATCGCCGCCAGCCCGAATCGTTACGCGATAGCGCTCGGTCTCCTCGCCGAGCGGCACCTCGACCACCTCCCAGGAATCGGCGTCGACGCGGCTGCGGCGGATCCAGCTCAGCTCCACGCCGGCAGGCGAGCGCCGAGCCTGAGGACGCACGGGCCCGAGCGGCCGCAACGATGCGATCCCGACCGTCGTGGAGAGCTCGCGCATCGACGCCGAGGCGACATCGGCACTGGGCGGCCCGATCCGGTAGCGGAGTTGCCGGCCGACATCGTCAAGGCTCGTCGTCAACGGAACCGCCGCACCGTCGAGCACGACCACGCGCGCTCCCGGAGCCAATGTCCGTGCCGCCGCCGGCTCCGAGCCGCCGAGCCCGCGCACCATCTGCGACAGCCGGAACATTCGCGTGCCGATCAACTCGACCCGCGCCGCCGTCACGATCTCGATCTCCCCAGTCGGATCGATGAAGGCGAGCGCATTGGCTCCTGCGAGGGCGGCCTCCGGCGCAACCGAGGCGAGGTTTCCGCCGCGCAGGCGAACCTCGACCGATGCCTGCCGATCGGTCCGCCAGAGCGGCCCCGGGGCGAGCACGGTCAGGGTTTCGCCCATGATCGACGGCGCCGTGACGATGCCGGCCAATGCGAACGGCATGCCCTCGGCGGCCCGCCAGATCGCAAGCCCACCAGGCCAGGGATCGGCGAAGGCCGCCAGCGATTGCAGCGGCGGCGGCGTTTCCCGCACGATCGGAAAATCGAGGATCAACGCATCCGGCCGCCCCGCGACCCGTGGCATCACCTTCGGAGGCCGCTCACCGTCCGACACTGCCACTGGCGCACCGCGATAGATCGCCGGCTCGACCGAGCGCGCGCTAGCGCGCCGGGTCGGGCCGTCGCTGATCCGCGTCAGCCGGAACAGGCGCGACTGGCCCGCGACTGCGAGCGAGACGACGTCACCCGCCTCCAGGCCGATGCAGCGCGGCGACAGTTCAAGCTCGAGCGTTTCCCGGCCCGCCCAGATCTCCTGCAGCCACAGATCGGCAAGGCGCTGTCCCTCGGCGCGCCGGGTGACCATAGCGAGTTCGACGGCGCTCTCGCGTCGCGCCGCCCCGGCGAGACGACGCGAGCGCGCCGTCACCTGGCGGTAGTCGTTGTTTCCGTCGATATGGACGAGGCGCAGTTCACGCGGCAGCTCGCTCTCCTGCGCCCGGCGCAGCTCGAAAGGTTGTCCGTCACGGTCGAGCACGAGATCGTCCGCCGACAAGGCCCGCGCAACAGTCGCAGCGCGCCCGCGGAAGACGAGCTTGCCGGAGGACATGGCGGCGTCGAAGCCGAATGTCTGAGCGAGCGGCTCCAGCACCTGCCGCGCCGAGAGCGGCCGGTCGAGGACATAGCCATCGACGAAGCCGTCGATGGCGAGTTCGTCCGGCGCCGGCAGCCCGTAATCGGCCAGGATCGCGTTCACCAGCCGATCGAGCGTCACGCCTTCGAGACGGCCATTGATCCAGTGGCCACTCTCATAATTCGAACCGTCGGCCCAGACCGAGGTCAGGTCGGGAAAGGCCGGGAAGGGCCTGGCATCCCAGGTCCAGGCGAAGACGTTGGCCGGATCGATCATGCGCAAGTCCAGCGACGGCGCAATCGGGTTACGCAGCGGATCGAAACCCGGAAGCGCAGGATCGAATCCGGACAGGATGGCCTCCAGCCCGCGCGCCTGGACGAGGTCGTCGCGCGCCCTGGTCGAGAAATGCGGATAGCCGCCATCGACCGATTTCGGATCGGGGAAGACGTTCGGGGAGTTGCCACCCTTATCCACGGCAGGCAGGCCGACCTCCGTCAGCCAGATCGGCTTCGAGCCCGGCACCCAGCCGGTCGCGCCGATCTCCACGCCGGCGAAGCGCTGGACATGCGAGTTCGACCACCAGTTCGGCAGATCCTTCTGCCGGAAGACCCAGGACTTGCCATAGGCGCCGTCGGTGATGGGCAGACGCATCTGCGCCTCGCGGCCGGATGGATCGGCGTAGTACCAGTCATAGCCCTCGCCGGAGGTGAGGCGATTGCGCAGATAGTCGACGTCGGCAGAACTCCGCGCGATGCCGAGATCGGCATGGTCGGGCGTGTCGCGCCAGTCGGAAAGCGGCGCGTAGTAATCGATGCCGACCGCGTCGATATGGGGACTGGCCCAGAGCGGATCGAGCGGGAACCTGACCTCCAGCCCGCCATCGCGGACATGGGCGCCATATTCGGTCCAGTCGGCGGCATAGGTCAGCTTGGTCGGTGGCGGCAGGATCGTGCGGACCTCGGCCGCGAGCGCCATGAGCCCGTCGACCATCGGATAATAGCCGGATGCGCTGCGCACCCGCGTCAAACCGACGAGTTCGGAACCAATAATGAAACCCTCGACGCCACCGGCCGCCTTGGCGAGCATGGCCGCATGCAGGACCGCACGGCGGAAGCTCCATTCGCCGGCCTGCGCGCAGATGACCCTGTCGCCGTCGAGGCTGAAGTCGGCCGCAGTGGCGGAGCCGAGGAACGCCGCGATCTGACTTGTCGCCGCTGCCCCGCCATCCGGCGATCCCGGCTGGCCGGGAGCCGGCGAGCAGGTGATGCGGCCGCGCCAAGGATAAGGCGGCTGGTGGGAGTTACCGGTGTGTGGATCGGGCAGTGCGTTGTCGGCCGGCACATCCATCATCACGAAAGGGTAGAGCACCACTTCGATCCCGTGGGTGAAGCGCAGCCGCCGGATCAGCGCGATCACGCTCTCGTCCGAAGGCGTGCCGCCATAGGCCGGCCTGCCGTTGAACTGGCTGACGAGGCGTGCGCTCACCCGGTCCAGGCCCGCGACCGACCAGGACGAGACAGGGGTGTTCTTGTCGACGATCTCGACGCGTGGCGCGATGGTGCAGGCATCGGCGCGCAGATCGTCGCCGAACCAGCTGACGACCAGGGAGATGCGCCTGAGCGACGGGCAGAGCGCCAGCAGATGCGCGATCGCCCCGTCGATGTCGGTAGGGCTGTGCAGCTGATGCCGATTCTCGGCGATGCTGATGCCGGGTTCGGGCTCCTGGTTGACCAGGGTCGGCTCGTAGATGAACTCGCTCGCGCCGGGGATCACCGTCACGGCCTTGATCATCTGGCCGAGCCCCGGCACGGCGCGCACGACCTCGAAGGAGAATTGCGGCACCCGGTTGTGGAAGTCGGTGAGCGGGAAGCGCTCGAACACGACATAGGCTATGCCGCGATAGGCGGGCGCCACACCTGCCTCCTTGGCGGCGATCAGCGGGTCGGGCGCCTGATCCTCGGCGCCGAGATGAATGCGCAGCGACACCGCGCTGAAGTCGATCTCGCGCCCGTCAGCCCAGATGCGCCGGACGAAGGCGATCGGCCCCTCGCAGATCGCGACCGCGACATTGGCGTAGTAGCTATAGGAGGTCTCGTAGGTCTTCTGCGCCTTCTGACCGCCCTTGCCGCCGGTCTTGGTCCGGGTGACGGTGGTCGTCACCTCCTCCTCGAAACGCGTCGCCCAGATCAGCTGGCCGCCGAGCCTGGCCCGTCCGTAGACCCGCGGGATCGGCGCTCCTTCGGTCGAGGTGAGCCCGTCGATTTCCTTGAGCCGCGGGCCCTCGACGATGCGCGTGCCGCCACCGCCGCCGAGCAGGCCCTGATCGAGCCGTGCGCCGGCGATCGCGCCGAGCGAACGGCCGATCATGCCGCCGAACGGTCCCCCGACGGCGGCGCCCAGAGCCGAACCGGCAGCCTGCAGAACGAGCGTGGCCATCAGAGGTCGATCTCCGGAAAGGCGAAGGCATGGCTGAGATGGCGTCGCCACCAGCCGGTGAAAGCGACCTCGCTGACCGCCGCGCCGTCATGGGCGTGCAGGATGCGGTCCGGCTCGGTGAGAACAGCGCAATGCGCCGCCGGCAAATGCGCGCGCCAGCGAAAGAGCAGCACGTCGCCCGGGCCTGCGCCCCGGGGATCCAGCCGCCGCAGATGGCGTTCCGCCGCCAGTGCCAGCGTCTCGCCCGAGCCCTGCTGCGCCCAATAGGGCGAATAGGCCGGCATCTGTTCAGGCTCCTGGCCATAAAGCTCGCGCCAGATGCCGCGGACCAAACCGAGGCAGTCGCAGCCGACACCGCGCAGCGAGGCCTGATGGTGATAGGGCGTGCCGAGCCAGCCGCGCGCCGCCGCGACGACGCGCTCCCGTGTCGTCCCCGCGTCCGTCATCGGAACAGGCTCCCGCCATCGAACGGACCGGCGCCGGGATTGCCCGCGCCGACGCCGGCGATGATGAAGTCGTTCCCGGGCAGATGCGGAAAGCCGCGGAAGTTGACGCCGTTGCCGAATTTCCCCAGGCAGGTGGCAAAGCGCTTGTCGCAGCCGGCCTGGGCGGTGAACGCATCGCCGGGCGCGATCGGCTGCGGCGCCGCCTGCCAGAGCTGCAGCGCCACCGTGGCGCCATCGACGCGATGGTTGCGGATCTCAGTGGCGAATCCGGTGTTTCCGCCTGTGATGAAGACCAGCCGCCCGCCGGCGAGGTAGCCGTCGCTGTAGCCGGAGAGCGCCGGCGCGACGATCGCCAGCCGTCCGTCGGTCGCGGCGACTGTCGCCGTGGACGAGCTCGGCGTGACGCCGCAGCGGGCATCGCCGAGATCGGCAGGACAGCTCGCCATATAGAGCCGGCCGCGCTCCTCGTCGAAGGCCTTGCCGAGCCCCCGGACCTCGGCGGTGAAATTGCTGTCACTGCGCTTCACCTCGCCGACGAAGCCAGTCTCCAACAGGCTGCGCTGGCTGGGATCGGCCCAGTTGACCAGCCAAAGCGCGACACGGGCGTCGTCATAGAGGCCGCGCGACAGGTCGATCTCGCTCAGCCCGGCCGCCGCCAGCGCGCCAAGCACCTCGCCGCCGCTGGTCGCGAAACCGAGTTCGGAGCTGGCCTCGGCCGCCTCCAGTCCCGCATTGGCACGGAACAGGACGCCGCCGAAGGACAGGTCGCGGTCATGATCTGTGAAGCCGAGCACCGTGCCGTCGCGGCGGTTCAGGCTCCAGCAACGGCAAAGCGTGGTCGCGTCGCCTGCAACATGCGCGGCGAGTCCCGAGGATAATGTCCGCATGGTGAACCTTCAGTCGGCGATCTCGACGATCGGGATCTTGGGGATGTCGCCGGCCTCGAAGGCCGACAGATCGACCTCGATCGCATCGGTGTCGAAGCGCACCGGGACGTCGAAGGCAAAGCCGGCGCTGATCACGGCGCCCGCCGGGGGAGCCGAGCCGATGGCGAAGGTGAGCAACCCGCTGGCATGATCGCAGGAGACGGCTGCCGGCTGGGCCTGCACGATGCCGTCGACCGCGATCAGCACCGAGCCGGCGACCGGCTTGGTGATGCGGCGGACATAGGGCGCGTGCAGGCCGCCATAGAGCTTGCAGAGCTGGAAGACGCGCGTCGCGCCGTCACCGACGCCAATCTGCTGGTCGCTCGCAGCTGGTGTCGCCGAGGGCGCGCAGCTCTTCCAGTCGAGCCGGTCGCGCCAGCGGAAGCCGTAGAGCCGGCCGCGCCGTTCCTCAAAGAAGGCGACGACCTCGGCGAGCGCATCGAGCGTGCGGATGCCGAAGCCGGCATCATAGCGCCGTCGCGAATGCGCCCAGCGGCTGTTACGCACCTCGCGGCCGGAGGCCAGCGTCACGACTTGCGTCAGCCGTTCCGGCCCACCACGGGCGCCGCAGGCGATCCCGGTTGGGAAACGCTCCTCGTGGAAGCCGCTCATGCCACCTCTCCGTGTGCTGTCATGATGCGGGCCTCAGAGCGCACGGTTGCCGCGCGCCACGGCCCGCGCGATCGCCGCCGAGACCTGCGCTTCCGAGCGGCGGAAGCTGTCGGCATCGGGTGTCGAGACCTGGACGGTGACGCTGACCGGGCGCCGCTCGCCGCCAGCGCCGGCCCGCACACCGAGCTTGCCGTCAGGCCCGCGCGAGAGCGGCATGATCGCCTCCGCGCCGCGCTCGCCCATCAACCCGAGCCCGCGCCCCATGGCGAAATAGGAGGGCGCGGCAACAACGCCACCATCGGCGAAAGGCGAGACCGACGGACCACCGCCTCCGCCGCCTATGCCGCCGCTGAGGAGACCTGCCAGGTTGTTCACGCCACTGCCGAGCCAGCTCGAGATCGTGTTCTGCAGCGGCTTCAGCGCCGATTTCAGCAGGCTCTGGCTCAGCGAGGTGCCAATGCCGCGCAGCACGTCCTCGAAGCGCTTGCCCTCGACGATGCCGCTGGCGAAGGCTGTGGTGATCGACTTGCCGAAGGCCTGCGCCGACTTGCTCAGGCTCTGGGTCAGCGTGTTCAGCGACCGCAGGCCGCTGACATCGAAGGAAGAGGAGTCATCTTCGTCAGCCATCGGCACGGCCTTTCCAATCATCGTCACAGGAAATCGGGTCCGGGTGCGCCCGCATCAGCGCATCGAGCGTCTTGCGCGACGGCGCTTCGACAGCCTGAGGCGAGCGATGGGCCTCGATCGCAGCCAGGATCTCGTGCGGGCTCGCCGCCCAGAAGGCGTCCGGCGTCCAGCGCAGGCGTCCGAGTCCGAAAGCCATCACCTCGCGCCAGGGAAAGGGAACCGCCGCCGGAGCGCCTAGGCCGCCGGCGGCGACGGAGGGCGGGTTTCAGCGCCCTGTCCCGCCGGAGCGAAGGTCGCATCGAGCAAAGCAATTGCGGCAGCGATGGCGCCGTTGAGCCCGTCATCGAAAGAGAGCGACGCGACCTCGTCCACAGCCAGCGTGCCACCAGCGCCGCGCAGCCCCGCCGAGAGGATGCGGGTAATGTCGCGGGCCGAGAGCCGGCCAGCTGCGAAGCGCTCGCCCAGCGCCGGCAGGTTCTCGACCGAAAAAGCGTCTTCGAGCTCGGCGAGCGCGCCAAGCGTGAGCCGCATCGGCAGCGCCCGCCCCTCGACCATCAGCGCGACCTCCCCCCTGTAGCGATTGACCATGCGGGGGTTCCTCAAGCCAGCGTGAAGCTGAGCTGGCCGGCCGATTCCAGCGACAGCTCGAAGGTGACCTCGGCGGCGTGGTCACCGCGATATTCGAGCGTCGAGAGTTGGAACGGCCCGGTGATGGTGCCGAAATCGGGCACGATCACCTGCCAGTCGCGGATCACGCCGTCGAAGAATATCTGGCGCACCAGCGCGTCGGAGGCCTCGTCCTTGAAGATTCCGGCGCCGCTGATGCTGGCCCGGCGCATGCCGGCGCCTGCCAGCAGTTCGCGCCAGCGCCCGGCCGACTCGGCATGGGTGACATCGACCGTCTCGGCGTTGAAGACGATCTGGCGGGCGCGCAGGCCGGCCACGGAGACGAAGCTGCCGCCGGCATCGGCGGCCTTGAGCAGCAGGTCCTTGCCTTTCTGGGCAGGCATGGGCGGTCCTTTCGTGCGGTTTAGATGGCCTCGGTGACGGCCCGGAAGGTCAACGTCACGGTCGGCAAGTGGGTCTTGGGATCGCGGGCGAGCTTCGAGGACAGCCAGCCGAGATTGACCAGGCGGTGTCCCTCCGGTGCGAGCGCGGCGCCTTCCAGGCCGGCGACGATCCGCGCCGCAGCCTCGAGCGCCTTGCGCGAAGAGGCGCTTTCCCCTGCCCAGACGACGAGGGAGAGCTTCTGCTCGCAGCCCCGGTCGCTGCCGGTCGACCAGTCCTCGGCCGTGACTTCGCCATGGACGACGTAGAGTCCGGTCAGGGCGCGCGGCGGTTCGTCATGCAGGCGCCCAGCCCCGATCAGCGCCGTCAGCCCGGCATCTGCGGCAAGATGCGCATGGATCGCGCGCCGCAGCGGCAGAATGGCGTCGCTCATCGGCCTACCTCCTCGACCAGGCAGACGAGACGCCGACGACCGCCATCGGGATCGCCGACCGCGCGGATATCGAAGACCTGCTCGCCGTCGCGCAGACGCTGGCCGGCATCGACGCCGGCACGCCAGCGCAAGGTGATGCGGTGGCTCGTCGCCTGTTCCGGCCGCCCGGCGCGCCAGCGCTCATTGCCCGAGAGCCATTCGACCTGGGCCCAGACGGCGGCGACGGTCTCGAAGCTGCGAAGCTGGCCGCCGGCGCCGTCCGGCGTCTCGGCCGGCGCCTCCAGCAGCAGGCGGCGACGCAGCGCGCCGACCGGGCGGCCTTTGCTGATCTCCCGGATCATCACAGCCTCACGCGTCGGAATGGAGCGACGAGCGCGGCGATCTCGGCGGTCAGCCGCGCCGCGTCGCGGCTGACCACGTCGCCGCGGTGCTCGAACCAGCGGCAGGCTAGCCTGACCACGGCCTGCCGCAGTGGCGCAGGCACCATGTCGCGCGTCGCGCCGAAGCCAGCGACGAGATCGATCTCGATCGCGGCACGGGCGCGGCCGGGCGCTGGCACCGGTCCTGCGATCCTGATCAGCGGCGGATCGGAGCCTGCCACCAGCGTCAGTGCCGACGGCACGACCGGCTCCACAGCGCCGGAGGCGGGATGGACGCGCGCAGCGGTGAGATTGCGCACCGGCGAAAGCGGCAGGCGGATCTCGCCACCCTGCGGCCAGGCGTCGAGGACGATCCGCCAATCCTGCTCGATAAGCAGGCGCCCGGAGGCGGCCTCGATCATCAGCCTGGCCGCCGTGATCAAGGTGCCGAGCAACTCGTCCTCGTCATCATTGACGATCCGCAGGAAATCCTTGGCTTCCACCAGCGAGACCGGCTCGATGACCGGCGGCGTCAAAGCGAGCGGCGTCATGGTGTCTCCTGTTTCGAGTTTGAACGGCGCCGGCGATGCGCTATCGAACCGGCCCGACAGCGGAGACGGCTCGATGCTTTGCAGAACGGCGATTGCTCTGACGGCCCTGGCGGCGGCCTTCGCCGCACCCTGGCCCGCCTCGGCCGTGGTCGGCGGGCGCGAAGGCGGTCCTGTCGCCGGTGCGACCGTGATGGTCCTCAATGCGCGCGGCGGCGTCTGCACCGGCATTGTGCTGTCACGCCGGACCATCCTGACGGCGGCCCACTGCGCCGATTCCCGCGTCGACCTGCGTATCCATTGGCGCGAAGGCAGCGAGCCGGTGCTGGTCGAGCCGTCGGCGATCGCCCTGCACCCCGAGTTCAATGCCAAATCCGTCACGAACCGGCGGCGCTCGATCGACCTCGCGCTGGTCAGGCTCTCAGCGCCGTTGCCGGCGCGCTTCTCGACCGCGACGCTGGTCGATGGCGGCCTGCCGCGGGCCGGATCGCCGGTGACGCTCTCAGGCTATGGCGTCGCCCGCGAGGGCGAGGCGAAGACGACCGGCACCTATCGTTCGGCCGCGCTCGCCACGGTGGAACCTTATGGCCCGGGCAAGATTTTGCTCTGGGCGTCGGATCCAATGACGGGTGGCAAGCGTGCAGGCGCCGGCGCCTGCCAAGGCGATTCCGGCGGGCCGATCGTCGCAGGCTCGGATGGCGTCGTCGCTGTCTCCAGCTGGTCGACCGGCCCGTCCGGCAAGCAATGCGGCCTGCTCAGCCAGGGTGTTCTGGTCGCGCCCCAGCGCGGCTGGATCGACCGCACCCTGACGAGCTGGGGCGAGAGCGCCGACTGGACTACCGCTCCCTGACGTGCTGCTCGCGCGAAGAGCACTGGACTGCGCCGCAGCAAACCATAGACTGGCACCATGGCAACGATGACCTCGACCATGACCTTTTCGAAGCGCACCACGACCGTCGCAATCGCTTTTTGCGCCGGCCTGCAGATGACTGCACCGGCACAGGCCGTGATCGGCGGCGTGCAATCGCGCGCCGTCGACGGCGTGCGCGCCTCGACCTTGCGGGTCGAGACCAGCCGCGGCGAACTCTGCTCGGGCGCTGCGATCTCCTCCGAGCTCGTGCTCACGGCGGCGCATTGCCTGATGACCGGCGGCTCGGTCCGCGTAATCAGCCTAGACAAGCGCTTCCGCAACCGCACGCACGCCGTCGCAGCCGTGCTGCCTCACCCGACCTTCGTGCCCGGCACGACGCCGCGCACCCAACCGGGCGCCGACCTCGCGCTGCTGCGCCTCGCCGCGCCGCTGCCGGCTGACATCCAACCGCTGACGCTCGGCAGCGGATTGTGGCAGGGCGAGACCGTGACCATGGCCGGTTTCGGCCTCGCCTCCGAGACCAACAAGAAAACCGCGCGCACTTTGCGCGAGGTGACTTTGGTCAATGCCGGCAACTACACCACCGCCAACACGGTCAAGGTCGCGGTCGACACCGAGAACCGCGGCGAGATCCTCGGCGCCGGCGCCTGTCGTGGTGATTCCGGCGGGCCTGTACTGCGCGGTCCAGTCGGCTCGCGCGACCTCGTCGGCATCGTCTCCTGGTCGAGCGGCCCGTTGAGCTCGCGCGTGAAGATGATCTGCGGCGGCTTCACCGCGATCACCCCGATCAGCGACCATCGCGCCTGGATCGCCGAGGCGAGCGAGCGCCTGCTCAACTATGGCGATGAGCCGCGTCAGGCGCGCGAAACTGCGCGCCCGAGTGCCAGCTACAGCTGGTGGTTCGGCCGGTAGTCTCGATCAGGCCGAGAACTTCAGCCCCTTGATCGCGGCGAAATCCTGCACGCCGCCACCGACGCGCTTGGTGGTGTAGAACAGCACATGCGGCTTGGCGGAGTAGGGATCGCGCAGGATGCGCACGCCAGCCCGGTCGACGACGAGATAGCCGCGGCGGAAGTCGCCGAAGGCGATCGAGACCGAGTCGGTGGCGATGTTCGGCATGTCCTCGGCCTCGACCACCGGGAAACCGAGCAAGGTCGCTTGCGCGCCCGCCGCAGCCGGCGGCTGCCAGAGATAATGGCCGGTCGTGTCCTTGAACTTGCGCACCACGGCCTGCGTCTTGCGGTTCATCACGAAGCTGGCGTTCTGGCGATAGCCAGCCTTCAGCGCATAGACGAGATCGACCAGGATGTCGGAGGGGTTCGAGGCGGCGAAGGCGCCGGCGACGCCGGTCTTCAGCGTGCCGATATTGCCCCAGCTCCAGCTCGCGTCGGCCACGGTCGGATAGGCGAGGAAGCCCTTGGGCTTGTCGACGCCATCACCGCTGACGAAGGCAGCACCCTCCTGCTCGGCGAAGGCGCTCTCGACCTCCTCGGCGATCCACTGGTCGATGTCGACGATGGCGTCGTCGAGCAGGGTCTGGGTCGCTGCCGGCATGGCATAGAGTTCCATCGCCGGGAAGGAAAGCTCGGCCAGCGTCGGCGTGCCGGTCTGAGGACGCGCCGCCGTCTCCGCCACCCAGCCGGAGGCCGGACCGGTGGTCGAGAACGCCTTCTTGTAGGTGCCGGAGGAGATGGTGCGCACCGTCGCGATCGAGCGGATCGGCGAGACATTGGCGAGACGGCGCAGGATCTCACCTTCGACGGTCGAGGGCGCGAGATAGCCGCCATCGGGGCCGGAGCCTGCCGAAAGCGCCTTGGCTTCGAGCCGCTTCAGGCCGGTCGCCTCGCCATGGCGGACGTAGGCCGCAAAAGCCGTCTTGTGTTCGGCCACGGCCGGGTCGCGCTCCTCGCTCGCAGCCAAAGCCGGACGGCGACTGTCGAGGCTGAGCCGGTCGAGCCGGCGGCGGGTCTCGTCGAGCGCATCGTCGAGGCGGGCGAGCTTCTCGCCGGTCAGCACGTCGCCGCCCATGCGGGTCTCGAGCTCGGCCAGGCGCTCGTCATTGGTGGAGCGATAGGCTTCGAGCGTGTAGCGCAGATCGTCATAGATGGCGGCGACCTCTCCGGTCGCCTTGGTTTCGGGAGCCTGGTTCAGCGCAGTCATGGAATCTCCTGTGGTTCTGCGGCTTCGGTTCGATTCAGGCGAAGGCGGCATGGCTGGGCGGGCGCAGCGCCTTGACGGCGCTGACGCGGGCCTGCGGAAGCATCGGGAAGGTGACGAGCGAGATCTCCCAGAGGTCGACCTTCTCCAGCCGACGCAGCCCGCTGCGCGGCTCGTTGCGGGCGCGCTGCGAGCGGAAGCCGATCGAAAGCCCGTCGACGGCGCCGTCGCGCATCAGAGCGTGCAGCTCACGGGCTCGCGCCACGGCGAGCGAGAGCCGGCCACGGACATAAAGGCCGCGCGAATCCTCGCGCAGTTCGAGCCAGCGGCCGATCGGCTGCGTCGGATCATGCTGCCAGAGCATCCTGATGCCGCCGGCGCCGCGCCGGGCGATACTGTCGCAGAAGGCGCCAGGCTCGACCACGTCCTTGCCGAGATCGGCGATGCGGAACAGGCTGGCATAGCCCTCGAAGGCGCCGTCAGGCTCGATCTTGGCCAGCGGCTGCGCCAGGAACTTGGCCTCGCGCGCCATTGCAGGATAACGGGGCATCACGGTTCTCATCGTGTTCCTCCCCGCCCGCCTCGACCATTCGCGTCGAGCTGCCCCAGCGTCTCGAAGAAACGGCCGAACACCTCGCGCGGCTGACGACCAGGGCGCGGCACGGCCACACCCGATCTGACTGCGGCCGGTGTCGGTCTGGGCGGCGACTTGCCACCGGTCTTGCTCATCAATCCCCTCCCTCGTAGCGGGCGTTGAAGCGGGCGAATTCGCGCACGAACTCGTCGAAGCGCCGGTTGGCGGCGATCAGTTCGCGCAGGGAAAAGAGGGCGAGCCCCGAGGCCGAGAAGGCCCAGAGCAGCAGCGCGAGATGGCCGAGATCGCCGCGCGCGACGATCCCCGCCGCAGCTGCGTCGAATGCGCTCATGACGACACCTCCCGGCGGCCATAGCCGACCGCCTCGCGTTTCTCGTCCTCGTTGAGGAAGCCGGCGGCGGAGACCCGCCGCCAGAGCGACTCCCGCTCCTCCGCCAGCGCCTCGATGGCATCGAGATCGGGCTCGAGTGTGAGCGCATCGCCGAAGGCCGGGCCGAGCCATTGCGCCAGCGATTGCGCCGTGCGCCTGACGAGCGGGATCAGCGTCTGGCGCCAGAAGGCGCGATTGGCCTCGGCGAAATTGGCATGGGTGTTGTCGCCGGGCAGGCCGAGCAGCAGCGGCGGCACGCCGAAGGCGAGCGCGATCTCGCGCGCCGCGACACCCTTGGCCGCGACGAAATCGAGCTCCGCCGGCGACAGCGACAGCGGCTTCCAGTCGAGCCCGCCTTCGAGCAGGAGCGGGCGCCCGGCATTGCGCGCGCCCTGGAAGCCGTCCTCCAGCTCCTGCTTCAGCCGCTCGAACTGCGCCTCGGTCAGCGTGCCGCCTTCCGGCCCGTCATAGACCAGGGCTCCAGACGGCCGCGCCGCATTGTCGAGCAGCGCCTTGTGCCAGGCACCCGCAGCGTTGTGGACGTCGAGCGAGCAGGCCGCCGCCTCGACCGGGGAGAGGCCGTAATGGTCGTCGACCGGGTGGAACAGCGACAGATGCAGGATCGGCGGCAGCGCGCCCTCGTCCTGGCGGAATCGGATCGTCTGCGCGCCGACCGTGTAGTCATAGGCCTCGGGCCAGCCGTCGCGGCCGGGCACGACGCGCATACGGTCGGGCCGGAGCGCATAGAGCTCGCGCGGCTCGCGGCCGATGCTCGCCGCCTCGACATAGGCATTCCCGGCGACGAGCAGATGGCCGTAGAGCATCTCGCGAAAGGCGATGCCGCCCTGGCGCGGATTGGGTCGCTCGATCAGCGCCAGCGCCGGATGCTCCGGCATCTCGCGCTCGCCGACCTTGGCGATCAGCTGCGTCTGCGCCGCCGCCTCGGCGATCAGCCGGACGCAGCGATGCACCACCGGATTGCGCTGATAGCCCTCCCTGGCGAGGGCGCCATAATCACGGGGCGTCCAGACCGGGCGGCCGGCTTCGTGCAGGGCGATCAGCGGCCCGACGCGCGAGCGCTTCTGTTCCGGCGCGGCAGGGCCGCGCAGGCTGCGAAGGAAATTGAGCATGGGTTTCTCGCTGTTGTTGCGACCGTGGAGCGCTAAAGCCCCCTCACCCGCGGCCGGCCCTTCGGCCCGAGCATCAGATGCGTCAGCGCCCAGACCAGCGCGTCGAGCCGGTCGGGCGAGCGGCCGGAGCTGAGGCCAGTCGGCCCGAAATCGCACATCTCGTCCTCCAGCGCCGGAAAGGCGCCGGCATGGCGCACGCGCCCTTGCGCATAGAGCGCCGCCACCGGCTCGGCCCGCAGGAATTTTCCACGGGAAGCCCGGACCGGCGTCACGGGCACGCCCCGATCGACCTCGCGGATGACGCTTGTCGCCATTTCGCCGCCCTGGTTGACCTCGACGACCAAGGCATCGGCCTCCAGCCGGCGATAGAGCGCGACGGCAGCTTGCGCCCATTCATGCGGCTTGGCGCCAGCGAGCGTCGCATCCGCCAGCACATGGCCGATGCCGTCGCGATCGATACCGGCCGCGACGAGCCCGCAGCTATCGGCCCGTTTCGATGAGGAGGCCGGCGGATCGATCGCGACGACGATCCGCGCAAGCGGTGGCGCCTCGCGCTCGCGGCATTCCTCGATCAGCGTCCGGCTCCAGAGCGCGTCGGCGCTCTCCTCGACAATCTCGCCTTCGAGTTCCTGCCGGCCGAGCCGCGTGCCGCCATAGGCCTGATGCACACTGTCGAGAAAGCTCTGCGCCAGGTTGAAGCGGTTGGCGCGGGTCGCTGCCCGGCTGACGGCGACACGGGGATCGTCGAGCAGCCGCTTGATCAGCGGCAACGGCCGCGGCGTCGTCGTCACCACCTGGCGTGGTCGTTCACCGAGCCTCAGGCCGAGCTGCAGCATGTCCCAGGTCTCCTGAAGGTTCGGCCATTTCGCCAGTTCATCGGACCAGGCGGCACCGAATTGCGGCCCGCGCAGCCCTTCCGGATCCTCGGCGGTGAAGACCTGCGCGATCGCGCCATTGCCCCATTCGAGCCGGCGCCGCGACGGCGACCAGATCGGCTTCTCCCAGCGAGATGGATCGCGAGCAGGCCGGAGACGCCCTCGATCATCACGTCGCGGACCTGTCCTTGCGTCTCGCCGACAAGGGCGATGCGGCCAACGGCCTGGGTAGCGAATGGCCATCGCCCCAGCGCCGCACCACGCACCCATTCGGCGCCGGTTCGTGTCTTGCCGGCGCCCCGGCCGCCCAAAACGAGCCAAGCGAACCAATCGCCCTGCTGGGCGGGAAATTGATCAGCGCGCGCCCAAGTGGCCCAGGTCGTCAGGATGATCTGCTGCTCTTCAGGTGAGGCCGTCTCCATGAGACGGCGCACCAGCCGCGCCCGCCTCCTCGGCGGCAAGCGCCGCAAGACGGCGTCCAAGCTCGCTGCGAAGCTCTTCAACTCGGCGTATTCCTTCAGCGGGGCTGGGCTCATCCTCGGCCTTTCCTCCCTCCCCCGCTGCGGCAGAATCCAGCGCGACCAGCTCGCGTACGGTGCGGGCCAGGGTCGCCAGCGTCTTGGCGTCGGTTTCGCTCGCGGCGGTACCGGCCGGCAATTCGGCCAGATGCGCCTCATGCGCTTCGAGTTGCGTCTGCGCCGCCTTCCAGAGCTTGCCGATCACGGCCTTGCGGCCGCCGCTCCGTGCAGGCTTGCGCTTCGCCGCCAGCCGGGCTGGGGCGGTGTCATCAGTCTCGTCGGTCATCGGGAACCTCGGCTCGGCCCGGACACACAAAAGCCGCCGGCTGGGCAGCGCGGCGGCCAATCAAGAATGCGCCCGGCGCGAGCCGGCGTTGCGCTTGAACGGTCCTGCTTCTTTAACTCAGGAAGCTAAGGTCAGGTTCTGAAGGCTCTTGAAAATGCGCGGCTTTTTCCCGTCGCCCTTTTCCTGTGGCAGGTGCACGTTGCCAGAACCCGTCGTCACTTTGACAACCTGGTACTCATAAGGCGGCATGGGGAGGCCACGCGAGACACGTACGGTTGTCGTAGGCACCATTTTTTTGGTCTCCTTAGACATGGTCGGTCTCCATCAGGTTCAGCGCGGAAGGGTAGTAGTGCTTCCGCTTCACCCACTTGAACTGCTCATGACGGGTGACGACGGCAATATCAGTCTCGCCGCCAACCGTGTCGGCTCCGGGGAGGAACCGATAGTAGCTTTTCGTCATGCCGACCAAGAAATCCACAAGCTCGATAGCGTCCTGAATCGGCATGGCCGGGTGCAAGAGCTGCACCTCAGTATGCTGGGCCATCACCTGAAGCAACTGCGGCAAATCTGCCGGGGGAACGCCTGCACGCAACAGTGGTTCCTCGATGCTTTCATCGAACCCTCTTAACAGCCGGTAAATGGGGGACGGCTGCCCACCAACGAACAGACCCGTTTCCCCCTCGCCACAGAGTCTCTCAGGAGGGTCGCAATTGCCATTCACAATCGCGATCTTCCATAGCTCATGGGAATGAGTGGCTGAGGAGCAGCCACCAACCCAGAACTCCAACGAATGCGGTGCGGGCAGCGGATCTGGCAGCGCAGCATATTTTTCTTCGAAGAGAAAAGCGCGCGCCTTAATTGCAACGTCTTCGATCGTATATGCTTTGCAGTCAATATAGTATGGACTATCGCTGTCCTTTAGAGCTCGCCGAAAATCCTTTGCTAAAGCATGTATTGGCGCCGTGCCAATGCTGCCCATGCCTGCGGTCATTGCGCAAATAGGTAACTTCTTATAAAGATTGAAAACTTTATTTCCGTGCCGGTAGACATTAGTCACGACACTTCGGCCGCCTGCAGTCGAGACCAAGCTCGTAGCGCTGTCTGCGCCAAACGCAATACCGTCGTGCACGCACGCGGCCACACAGATCGTCACGCTCGCTCCCCCGGATATTTCTTATCCTTATTGGCGAATAGCATCACGATTCTCGCGTAAAAGCAAAAGCCGCCGGCTGGGGCGCGCGGCGGCTTCGTTCGTCTCAGGCGCAATTCGTGAGCGTTCCTGATCTCTACCCGATCAGCGTCACGATGTCAAGGATAAAATTCCTATCAAACGGAGAGGCGTCAAACCTCCGTCTTCTCCACCCATTTGATCTGGGTCTGCGGCTTGTAGACTTCCATCTTGTCGAGCAGCGCCGCCGGATCGGTCTCCATCATCGCCATGTCGCGATGGGCCTGCCACATGAAGCCGGCCTTCGTCGTGTTGTCGAGGAAGGCGGCGAGCGCATCGTAGAAGCCGTCGATGTTGAGGAAGCCGAGGGGCTTGCCGTGGATGCCGAGCTGGCTCCAGGTCCAGATCTCGAAGATCTCCTCGAAGGTGCCGATGCCGCCGGACATGGCGATGAAGCCGTCGGAGAGCTCGGCCATGCGCGCCTTGCGGATGTGCATGGTCTCGACCACCTCGAGCCGGGTCAGCTTGTTGTGGCCGACCTCCTTCTCGCGCAGCGCCCGCGGGATCACGCCATGGACCTCGCCGCCGGCTTCGAGCGCGGCATTGGCGACGATGCCCATCAGGCCGACGGCGCCACCGCCATAGACCAGCGTCAGGCCGCGCTTGGCGATGGCCGTGCCCATGGCGCGGGCGCCCTCGGCATGGACGGGATCATGGCCCGGGCTCGAGCCGCAGAAGACACAGACTGATTTCATGAGGCGAGTGCTTGCAAGATGCGGGCCCAGGAACGCTGGCCCTTGTGGAAGGAGGAGAGGTCGTATTTCTCGTTCGGCGAATGGACGCGGTCATCGTCGAGGCCGAAGCCGACGAAGAGCGTGTCGAGCCCGAGCGTGCGCTTGAAGTCGCCGCCGACCGGGATCGAGCCGCCGCTGCCGATCGAGACGACCCGGCCGCCCCATTCCTCGGCCAGCGCCTTGCGCGCCTTCTGCAGGACGGGAGAATCGACCGGCACGGCCAGTGCCGGCGAGCCGGAATGCCCGATGAACTCGGCCGTGACGTCCTCAGGCAGGCGCTCGCGCACGAACTGGTGGAAGGCGGCGGCGATCTTGGCCGGGTCCTGGTCGCCGACGAGGCGGAAGGAGACCTTGGCCGAGGCCTTGGCGGCGATCACCGTCTTCGAGCCCTCGCCGGTATAGCCGCCCCAGATGCCGTTGACGTCGCAGGTCGGGCGCGACTGGATCTGCTCGATCAGCATGCGGCCGCGCTCGCCGACCGAGTGCTTCAGCCCGACCTGGCCGAGGAACTCCTTCTCGGTCAGGTTGAGATCGGCCCATTCGGCCTTCTGCGCATTGGTCGGCTCGTGCACGCCGTCATAGAAGCCGGGGATGGTGATCCGGCCGGTTTCGTCATGGATCTCGGCGATGATCTTGGTCAGCACATGGATCGGGTTGGCGGCAGCGCCGCCGAACAGGCCGGAATGCAGGTCACGGTCAGCCGCGGTCAGCCTGACCTCCTGATAAACCATGCCGCGCAAGGTCGAGGTGATCAGCGGCGTGACGCGGTCCCACATGCCGGTATCGCAGACCAGTGCGAAATCGGCCTTCAGCTCGGCGGCGTTGGCCTTGATGAAGCCCGGCAGGTTGACCGAGCCGGATTCCTCCTCACCCTCGACCAGGATAGTGAGGCCGATCGGCAGGTCGCCGGTCTCGGCGAGCGTGGCGCGCATCGCCTCGATGAAGGTCATCACCTGCCCCTTGTCGTCGCAGGCGCCGCGAGCGAGAATCACCTTCCGCCCCGGCTCGATCTCCTTGACGGCCGGCTTGAACGGATCGTTGTCCCAGAGCTCGAGCGGATCGACCGGCTGGACGTCATAATGGCCGTAGAACAGCGCATGCGGCGCACCGGGCTTCGGCCGATGCGCCAGCACCACAGGATGGCCGCCGGTCTCGCGCAGTTCCGCCTTGAAGCCGAGGCTCTCAAGATCACGACGGAGCCATTCGGCCGCCTCGCGCGTCTGTGCGTTGAAGGCCGGGTCGGTCCCGATCGAGGGAATTTCGAGCCAGGACGACAGGCGCGCCAGCGAAGCGTCGAGATCGGCGTCGAGGCGGGAGAGAACGGCGGGAAGCTGGGACATGGCGCTCACTGGAGGCTGATTCCGGTGGCGCCATCATGCCCAGTCGCGCGCCGGATGCCAGCCGTCCAGACGCATAGGCGTGCATCTCGAACCGCGTCTGCGGCGGGACCTGAGAGATTCAGGCCTTGGCGATCTCGCTCAGATAGTCGTCGGCGAAATCGGTCCTGATTGCGATCCAGAGCGGGTGGTGGTCCGACATCTGCCAGGTCCGCCATTTCCGGTAGAGCGCCTCGGGTGTCTTGGCCTTCGCCTTCTTCTCCGGGTCCTCGGCCGGCATCGCCGACTTGTAGATGGCGAGGTCCTCGGGCGTTTCGCGGAAGACATCGGCATACATGTCGACCATACCGCCCTTGAGGACCTTGAAGCGCTTGTCCTTCACCCGGACGGCCATCTGGTCGTAGTAGTGGTCGCCCTTCTTGCGGACCGTGTCGCCGTCGATCTCGGGCGGAATGGTGAAGCCCTTGTCCTTGAGCGCCTCCATCGTCTCATGCTTGGGGCTGACGACGTTGAAATCGCCGAGCAGGATATAGTTCTCGACATTGCCAGCGCGGTCCTTCTCCTGCTTGCTGGCCTTGTCCTGGCGCTCGGCAAAGAAGCCGACGAGCTTGCGGATCTCGTCGACGCGCTGCTTCAGCGCCATGCCGCTCGCCTCGCCGTAGTAGATGTGGACAGTACACAGGCTGAAGCGGAACCAGCCCGACTGGAAAGCGACGAGGAAGGGCGTGCGGGCGAATTGCTGCTTGACCTCGGTGAACTCAGCCTTGGTCGCGGCGGCGAGCTTGGCAGCCTCAGCGCCCTCGTCGAGCTTGGCGGCGGGCTTCACCTTCTTGTGCGCGACGACGAGTTGGCCTTCGGGCAGGACGATCTCGCCCGCGACTTTCCGGAACCAGACCTTCTCGGTGTTGTAGACGAACACCATGCGCTCGTCGTTGCCGCTGGTGTCGGTCGCGATGTAATCCCATTCGCGCCCGAGGATGCGCATGAGCTTTTCCAGCGCCGACAGGTCGCGGTTGATCTCCTGCAGAGCCACGAGATCGAAGGCCGAGATCATTTCCGCAAGATAATAGAAGCTCTCCGGCAGCCGTGGCCCGAAGCCGAACTTATTGGAGTCGAAATCGCGGATGTTCCAGGTCGCGAGCAGGAGCGTGCCATCGTTCTTGTTGGCACGGACGAGTTCCAGGCTCGCCCTGATCGCGATCAGCCGCTCGGCACAGCGCTTGGCCGCAACCGGATCGAGCTTGGCCAGCGCTCGCAGGCCGGCATAATTGTTCGACATCGCCGCCCCCAGCTTGGACGAGGCGCGCCATGGCCGGAGCAGCGAATGCTGACGGACCGCGCCGCAACCTTCGATTGCAGCGAGCGTCGCACAAGCCCGGAGAGCTGTCGATGACCTTTCGTCAAGAAGTGGTTCGTCGACCGGCTACCGCCGCCCGCCCGTCAAGCTCCCAAGGACACCGCGCAGGATCGCTTGGCCGACCTGCCGGCCGATCGTAGTCGCAGCCGAGCGCGCCGCCGAGGTGATGACCTTTTCGGCCATGCTCTGCGGCAGCGGGCCGCCGCGCGAACCGGGGCCGGTCTTCGGGCGCTCTTTCGGGCCGCCGAGCCAGCCGCCGATCGTGTCGAGGATGCCACCGCCCCCTTCGGTCGAGGCCTCGACCGGCGAGCCGTCGGCATTCATGCCCTTGCGCTTCATCAGCGCCTCATAGGCCGACTCCCGGTCGACCATGGTGTCGTACTTGCCGGTGAAGCCCGAGTCGCGCATGCACTGCGCCCGCTCCTGCGGGGTGATCGGGCCGACCTGCGCCATCGGCGGCGCGATCAGACAGCGCTCGACCATGGTCGGCGAGCCCTTGCCTTCCAGCGTCGAGACCAGCGCCTCGCCAACTGCGAGCTGGGTGATCGCCTGCTCGGTGTTGATCTTCGGGTTCTGCCGGAAGGTCTCGGCCGCGGCCCTGACCGCCTTCTGGTCGCGCGGGGTGAAGGCGCGCAGCGCGTGCTGAACCCGGTTGCCGAGCTGGGCCAGCACGGTATCGGGAATGTCGAGCGGGTTCTGGGTGACGAAATAGACGCCGACTCCCTTGGAGCGGATCAGGCGCACGACCTGCTCGACCGCGGTCAGCAACGCCTTGGGCGCGCCGTTGAAGAGCAGATGCGCCTCGTCGAAGAAGAAGACGAGCTTGGGCTTGTCGAGATCGCCGACCTCGGGCAGCTGCTCGAACAGCTCGGAGAGCAGCCAGAGCAGGAAGGTGGCGTAGAGCCTGGGATTGGCCATCAGCTTGTCGGCGGCCATGATGTTGATGACGCCGCGGCCGTCGCGGTCGGTCTTCATCAGGTCGTTGATGTCGAGCGCCGGCTCGCCGAAGAAGAGGTCGCCCTTCTGGTTCTCCAGCACGAGCAGAGCGCGCTGGATGGTGCCGACCGAGGCGGAGGTGACGTTGCCGTATTTGGTCGTCAGCTCCTGCGCGTTCTCGGCGATGAAGGCGAGGATGGCGCGCAGATCCTTGAGGTCGAGCAGCAGCAGCTTCTGCTCGTCGGCGATGCGGAAGGCGATGTTGAGCACGCCTTCCTGGGTATCGTTGAGGTCGAGCAGGCGCGCCAGCAGCAGCGGCCCCATCTCCGAGATCGTGGCACGGACCGGGTGCCCCTGCTCGCCGAACACATCCCAGAAAACGGTGGTGAACTGGTCGGGCTCGTATTTCAGGCCGAGTTCCTCGGCGCGCTTGACGAAGGGCGGCTTGGAATTGCCGGGCGCGGCGATGCCGGAGAGGTCACCCTTGATATCGGCGGCGAAGACCGGCACGCCGTGCCTGGCGAATCCCTCCGCCAGCACCTGCAGCGTTACCGTCTTGCCGGTGCCGGTCGCCCCGGTGACGAGGCCGTGGCGGTTGGCGAGCTTGAGCAGCAACACCTCCGGCTTCTCGCTCTTGCCGATCAGGATCGTGCCGTCATCCGCCATGGTCGCGCCTGTTCCGTTGCCATAAGATCGTGGAAAGGGTGTAGCGAAACGAGAAGTTGGGCGGAAGCATGAAGATCGCTTCCATCGCAGATAGTTTATGTGTAAACTATTTTCAGAGCACCAGAAGGCTCAACATCAGAGGACCGCACGATGGATGAACTGATCTCCCGCATCATGGCCGCTTCGGGCCTCGACCAGTCGCTGGCGCAAAAGGCGATCGGCATCATCCTCGCCTTCCTGCAGAAGGAAGGTCCCGCGGCCGAGATCGGCCAGCTGATGGCAGCGCTGCCGGGCGCGCAGGAACTCGCCGACGCTGAAGGGGGCGCCAAGGGCGGCCTGCTCGGCACGATCGGCGGCATGATGGGCGGCGGCGGCGTGATGGCGCTTGGCGGCCAGCTGATGGGCGCCGGCCTCTCGATGGGCCAGATCCAGAGCGTCTCGAAGGAGATGTTCGCCGTCGGCCGCGAGAAGGCGGGCGAGGACACGATGGGCGCGATCGTCGGCGCGATCCCGGGCCTCGGCCAGTTCGTCTGAGCTGAAGCATCCCTCACGAGAGATCGGAACGCCGCCCACCGGGCGGCGTTTTCGTTTGCAGGCATAGGAGTTCCCTGTCGCGCGGATCGGCATTTCGGCACGGCTTTCCGACAAAGGGGGCATTTGCGTTCGCCGCTGGCCATGGCAATCAGGACTTCGCGGTTGCACAATGGCCGCCAATCGGCGTGTGTTCCGCCGCCTGATCGAAACGGCAGGAGGAACGCGTGCAAGGAGTTCGTTGCTGATGACCTCGATAGTCCTCGCCGACCTGCCCTTCATGGACGCCTTCGCCACGCCGGGCGAAGCGCAATGGCGCGCGGCGGTCGACAAGGTGCTGAAAGGCGCCGATTTCGAGAAGAAGCTGGTCGGGCGGACGACGGACGGCGTCCGGATCGAGCCGCTCTACGAGGCGGCAGCTGAACAAGGCGCACGCCCTCTGCGCGCAGAAGCTGGGCGCTGGCGCGTCGCGGCGCGCGTCGATCACCCTGATGTGGCGGAAGCGGCGAAACTCACCCTCGCCGAGCTCGAAGGCGGCGCCGATTCCCTTACTCTCGCCTTCGCAGGCGCCCCGGCAGCGCGCGATTTCGGGCTCCAGGCGACCACGATCGAAGCCCTCGATGCAGCACTCGACGGCGTCATGCTCGACCTTGTCCGCCTGCGTCTTGACCCGGCCCCCGGCGGCCGCAAGCAGGCGCTACTGCTGGCCGACCTAGCTGAAAAGCGTGGCCATGCGCCCTCCTCCCTCCAGATCGATTTCGGCATGGAGCCGATCGGCGTGCTCGCCAGCACCGGAGCACTCACCCCCTCCTTACCCGAGCTCGGCAAGCGCATCGCCGAGACGATCGCCACGCTGAAGTCGCGCGGCTTCGCCGGCCCGTTCCTCGCCGCCGATAGCCGGATCTGGCATGAAGCCGGCGCGACCGAGGCGCAGGAGCTTGGCGCCGTGCTGGCAACGGCGGTGACCTATCTGCGCCTGCTGGAAGCTGAAGGACTACCGCTCACCCAAGCCCGCGACGCGATCTCCTTCACCCTCGTCGCCGATGCCGACGAGTTCGTCACCGTCGCCAAATTGCGCGCCGCCCGCCTGCTCTGGGACCGGGTCCAGCGCGCCTGCGGGCTCGATCCCAAACCTGTCTTCATCCATGCCGAGACCGCCTGGCGTTCGCTGACCCGGCGCGATCCCTGGGTCAATCTGCTGCGCGGCACGATCGCCGCCTTCTCGGCTGGCGTCGGCGGCGCCGATTCGATCGGCGTCCAGCCCTTCACCGCGGCGCTCGGCCTGCCCGACGGCTTCGCCCGGCGTATCGCCCGCAATACCCAGCTGATCCTGCTGGAAGAGGCCAATCTCTGGCGCGTCGCCGATCCGGCGGCGGGAGCCGGCGGCTTCGAGGCACTGACGCAGGCGCTGTGCGAGCAGGGCTGGCGCAAGTTCCAGGACCTTGAAGCGGAAAGCGCCGAGGGCCTGACCGGCATCGTCGGCGCGCTCGCCAACGGCCATATCCAGAAGGGCCTGGCTCGGGAGCGCGATGCGCGAGCCAAGGCGATCGCGACCCGGCGCGAGCCGATCACCGGCACCAGCGAGTTTCCCAACCTGTCGGAAGCCTCGGTCTCGGTGCTGGCGCCGCCGCCAGCACCCACGCCCGGCAACGACGCGACAGGTGATGCGATCACCGTCGAGGCCCTGCCGAGCATCCGTCTGGCCGAGCCGTTCGAGGCGCTGCGCGCCAGCGCCGATATCGCCGAAGCGGCCGGTGAGCGACCGAAGGCGTTCCTCGCCACGCTTGGCCCGATCGCCGGCTTCACCGCCCGCTCCGGTTTCGCCCGCAATCTGTTCGAGTCCGGCGGTATCGCCGCGCCCTCCGGCGATGGCTTCGCCAAGGCCGGCGCGACCGATCTCGATGCGCTCGTCACCGCCTTCCGGGCCTCGGGCGCGAAGCTCGCCTGCCTGTGCGGCTCCGATGATGCTTACGCGACCGAGGCGGTCCCGGCTGCGACAGCTTTGACGGCGGCAGGCGCCACGGTCTGGCTCGCCGGCCGCCCCGGCGAGCAGGAAGCGGCGCTGCGCGAAGCCGGCGTGACGAACTTCGTCTTCGCCGGCTGCGACGCCATCGCCGTGCTGCAGGATGCGCTGGCGATCGCCATATCCCCTGTCAGCACGAACAAGGGATAAGCATGCCGATCGCCCTCACCATCGCCGGCTCCGATTCCAGTGGCGGCGCCGGCATCCAGGCCGACCTCAAGACCTTCGCCGCGCATCAGGTCTACGGCGCCAGCGTCATCGTCGCGCTGACCGCGCAGAACACCACGGCGGTGACGGCGATCCATCCAGTTCCGGCCGACTTCGTCGCCGCACAGATCGACGCCGTCTTCGATGACCTCCAGGTCGATGCGGTCAAGATCGGCATGCTCGCCACCGCCGAGCTGATCGAAACCGTCGCCGACGGTCTCGAACGCCACAGCGCGAATAACATCGTACTCGACCCGGTGATGATCGCAGCCTCGGGTGGCCGACTCCTACAGGAAGAAGCGATCGAGGCGCTGAAGCGCCGCCTGCTGCCGCTCTGCACGATCGTCACGCCCAATTTGCCCGAGGCAGCCGCCCTGCTCGGAACCGCCATGGCAGAGACAGAAGAAGCCGCGGCGGAGCAGGCCGAGGCACTGCTCGCGTTCGGCCCGGCCAATGTCCTGGTCAAGGGCGGCCACGGCACCGGCGATGACAGTGTCGACATCCTGATCGGCAGGGACGGAAGCCGCGAGCGCCTGGTCGCGCCGCGCATCGCGACTCAGAACACCCACGGCACCGGCTGCACTTTGTCCTCGGCGATCGCCTCGGGCCTCGCCCACGGCATCGCCCTCAACGAAGCGGTGGCGCTGGCCAAACGCTACATCTCGGCCGCGATCGCGGCCTCGGACGCGGTCAAGGTTGGCCGCGGCCACGGACCGGTGCATCATTTCCACCATTGGTGGGACAGGACAGACGGGAGCAAGCCATGACCGCGATCCCGGATTTCACGAAGCTCGCCTTCGCCGACAAGGCGGCAAGCGCAGCCGCACCGCAGAGCACGGGCGAGCTCTGGCAGACGCCGGAGGATATCCCGGTCAAGCCGCTCTACACGGCCGCGGATCGCGACGGGCTGCCCTTCGTCGACACGCTGCCCGGTATCGCGCCCTATCTGCGCGGCCCCTACCCGACCATGTATGTCAACCAGCTCTGGACGATCCGGCAATATGCCGGCTTCTCCACGGCCGAGGATTCCAACGCCTTCTATCGGCGCAACCTCGCGGCGGGTCAGAAGGGCCTCTCGGTCGCCTTCGATCTCGCTACCCATCGCGGCTATGACAGCGACCATCCGCGCGTCGGCGGCGATGTCGGCATGGCCGGCGTCGCAATCGATTCCATTTACGACATGCGCACGCTGTTTTCCGGCATCCCGCTCGACCAGATGAGCGTGTCGATGACGATGAACGGCGCCGTGCTGCCGGTGCTAGCCCTCTACATTGTCGCGGCGGAAGAACAGGGCGTGCCGGCGGCCAAGCTCTCGGGGACCATCCAGAACGACATCCTCAAGGAGTTCATGGTCCGCAACACCTATATCTACCCGCCCTCGCCCTCGATGCGGATCATCGGCGACATCTTCGCCTACACCTCGGCGAACATGCCGAAGTTCAATTCGATCTCGATTTCCGGCTATCACATGCAGGAGGCCGGAGCGACGCAGGACCTGGAGCTCGGCTACACCCTCGCCGACGGCGTCGAATACATCCGCGCCGGCCAGCAGGCAGGCCTCGGTGTCGACGTCTTCGCGCCACGGCTCTCCTTCTTCTGGGCCATCGGCATGAACTTTTTCATGGAGGTGGCGAAGCTCAGGGCCGCGCGGCTGATCTGGGCCAAGCTGGTCAAGGATTTCGGGGCACAGAACGAGAAGTCCCTGCCCCTGCGCACGCATTGCCAGACCTCGGGCTGGTCGCTGACGGCACAGGACGTCTTCAACAACGTGCCGCGCACCATGATCGAGGCGATGGCGGCGACGCAGGGGCATACCCAGTCGCTGCACACCAACGCCCTCGACGAGGCGCTGGCGCTGCCGACCGACTTCTCGGCCCGCATCGCCCGCAACACCCAGATCGTGCTGCAGCAGGAAAGCGGCACCAACCGGATCATCGATCCCTGGGGCGGCTCCTATTATGTCGAGCGGCTCACCGCCGAACTCGCCGCCAAGGCCTGGGGCCATATCCAGGAGGTCGAGGCGCTGGGCGGCATGGCCAAAGCGATCGAAGCCGGCATCCCCAAGCTCCGGATCGAGGAGGCCGCCGCCAAGACGCAGGCGCGCATCGATGGCCGCCAGCAATCGATCATCGGCGTCAACATCTACAAGCCCGAGAACGAAGCGGCGATCGACGTGCTCAAGGTCGACAATGCCTCGGTCCGCGCCCAGCAGCTCGACAAGCTCCGGCGGCTCAAGGCAGAGCGCAATGAGGCGGAGACGCAAGCCGCCCTCACCGCGCTGACCAATGGTGCACAAGGCAACGGCAATTTGCTCGACCTCGCGGTCAAGGCGGCGCGGGCGAAGGCGACCGTCGGCGAGATCTCGCTGGCGATGGAGAAGGTGTTCGGGCGCCACCGTGCCGAGATCAAGGCGATCTCGGGCGTCTACAAGCGGGAGGTCGGCGAGATGAATCCTGCCGTGACGCGCGTGCAGTTGATGTGCGAGGCCTTTGAGGAGGCCGATGGGCGCCGCCCGCGCATCCTCGTCGCCAAGATGGGCCAGGACGGGCATGATCGCGGCCAGAAGGTGATCGCCTCGGCCTTCGCCGATCTCGGCTTCGACGTCGATATCGGCCCGCTCTTCGCGACTCCGGACGAGGCGGCCCGCCAGGCGGTCGAGAACGACGTCCACATCGTCGGCGTCTCTTCTCTGGCCGCCGGCCACCTCACGCTGGTGCCAGAACTCAAAGGCGCGCTGGCCAAGGCCGGCCGGCCCGACATCATGATCGTAGTCGGCGGCGTGATCCCGCCGCAGGATTTCGACGCCCTGATCGAGGCCGGCGCCAGCGCGATCTTCCCGCCCGGAACCGTCATCGCCGACGCGGCCGAGAAGTTGCTGGAAGAGCTCAACCAGCGCCTCGGCTACACGCAAAAAAGCGCGGCGGAGTGATCCGCCGCGCTGCGCTGGCTTTCAAGACTTACCACTCGCGCCAGCGACGATAATAGCGCGGCGGGGGCGGAGGCGGCGGGCCGTAGAAGCGCGGGCGATCATAGTGACGGCGCCAGCGCGGAACGCCCCAGTAGCCATAGGCCGGCGGCGGCGCGCGCCAGCCATAGCCGGGGCCATCATAATAGGCCTGCTGGATCAGGACGCCGGCCTCGGCCTTGCTGGGCGATGCCGCGCTGATCCCGAGCGCAGCGGCAGCGATGAGGCCGGCAGAAGCGAGAGTGCGAAACATCGTGATGTCTCCTTGTGCCGGAGCGGAAACGCTTCCCGCTCTGGCAAGCACCATCGCGCAACCGGCCTGAACCGGTTTTGAGCGGCGCGTTCAGCAAGCGTTTAAGTCACCGCCCCGCCAGCGCCTCACGCTTCATCAACAGGGACGCGCCGATCACCGCGACCGCCACCGCCGCGATCATGATCGTGCAGGCGGCATTGATCTCGGGCGTGACGCCGAGACGGATTGCCGAATAGAGCCGCATCGGCAGCGTCGTCGCGCCCGGCCCGGTGGTGAAGCTCGCGATGACGAGGTCGTCGAGCGAGAGCGTGAAGGCCAGCATCCAGGCAGCGGCGACGGCCGGCCAGATCAATGGCAGCGTCACGGTTCGGAACGTCTCCACCGGAGTCGCGCCGAGATCGCGCGCGGCTTCCTCCAGCGAGCGGTCGAAGCCGGCAAGCCTAGCCTGCACGACGATACAGGCGAAGCCGAGACTGAAGGTCGCGTGGGCGATCACCACGGTCCAGTAGCCGCGCTCGACATCGCCGGCGACGAAGAGCAGCAGCAGCGACAGGCCTGTGATCACTTCGGGCATCACCAGCGGCGCCATCACCATGCCGGAGAACAGGGTGCGCCCTACGAAGACCCGGTAGCGCGCCAGCGCCAGCGCGGCCAGCGTTCCCAGCACCGTCGCCAAGGTCGCCGAGACCAGCGCGACGCGGA
Organism: Allobosea sp. NPDC003192; assembly: GCF_050275675.1. Classification (NCBI taxonomy): domain Bacteria; kingdom Pseudomonadati; phylum Pseudomonadota; class Alphaproteobacteria; order Hyphomicrobiales; family Alloboseaceae; genus Allobosea; species Allobosea sp. NPDC003192. The sequence continues at coordinate 10,716 of NZ_JBNNPK010000020.1, read as the reverse complement.
TCGTCAGCCAAGCGGCGTCGAGCAGGGGCTCGTTGCGCATGAGTGCGCCGTACCAATGCGTCGAGAAGCCGCCCCAGACCGTCACCAACCGCGAGGCGTTGAAGGAGTAGGCGATCAGCGCGACGATCGGCAGATAGAGGAAGGCGAAGCCGGCGACGAGCGCGGCAAGATGGAAGACTCCAAAACGCCTCATCGCGCATCCCCTGGCGCTGCTCCCCTCGCCCGCTGCAGCAGCATCAGCGGCAGGACGAGGACGACGAGGAGCACGATCGCCACCGCCGAAGCCAGCGGCCAGTCGCGATTGGAGAAGAACTCGTTCCAGAGCACCTTGCCGACCATCAGCGTGTCGGATCCCCCCAGGAGATCGGGGATGACGAACTCGCCGATCGCCGGGATGAAGACCAGAGCCGAGCCGGCGAGGATGCCGGGGATCGAGAGCGGCAGGGTCACGGTCAAGAAGGTGGTGAGCGGCGTCGCGCCGAGATCGGAGGCCGCTTCGAGCAAGGTGCCGTCGAGCTTCTGCAAGGTTGAGAACAGCGGCAGCACCATGAAAGGCAGATAGGAATAGACCATGCCGATCAGCACGGCGGCATCGGTGTTGAGCAGGCGTAAAGGCTCACTCGTCAGCCCGATGCCCATCAGCGCCATGTCGAGCAGGCCGTCCGGCCTGAGGATGCCGATCCAGGCGTAGACGCGAATCAGGAACGAGGTCCAGAACGGCAGGATGACCAGGACGAGCAGGACGCTTTGCCAGCGCTTGGGCGCCAGCGCCATCGCATAGGCGAGCGGATAGCCGATCGCGAGCGCGATCAGCGTGGTCAGCGCTGCGATGCGCAGCGAGGAGAGATAGCTCTGCCAATAGAGCGGGTCGTCGCCGAGCAGGCGGAAATTCTCGAGATCGAGCGCGCTCAGGAATTCGCCGAGCTGAGCGAAGCCGGGGAAATGCGGAGCGTAGGGCGGCTGGTCCGTCGCGGCGTCCGAAAGCGCGATCCGGAGAACGATGACGAAGGGCGCGAGGAAGAAGGCGATGAGCCAGAGATAGGGGATGGCCGCAACCAGCAGGCCGCGCCCCGTCCCGCTGGCTCGGGGAACCGGCGTGCTCACGACGCCAGCACCATGCCGGCCTCGACGTCCCAGGAGAGCCAGACCCTGTCTTCCCAGGCGAAGGGCCGCTCGATCCGCCGCGTGCGGTTGGTCAGCGAGACCTTGAAGAGCTTGCCGTCATCGCCGCCGACCATGACCTGGACCATCGTCATGTCGCCGAGATAGCCGATATCCCAGATCTCGCCGGCGACCTTGTTGACGCCCTGCGGCGGCTCGTCATGGCTGAGCGCGATCTTCTCGGGACGCAGGCCGATGGTGAGCGCATCGCTCGGCCGGCAGTTCGGCGCATCCTCGTCGAGCTCGATCACACCGACCGGCAGGCTCTCAAGAGTGATGAGATCGCCTTCCACAGCGGTGACCCTGCCCTCGATCAGGTTGATGTCGCCGACGAACTCGGCGACGAAGCGGCTGGCCGGCGCCTCGTAGATCAGGTCGGGCGGCGCGATCTGCAGCAGCCGGCCATCGTCCATCACCGCCATGCGGTCGGCCATGGTCATGGCCTCGTCCTGGTCGTGGGTGACGACCATGAAGGTCAGGCTAAGATCGGCCTGGAGGTCCATCAGCTCGTATTGCGTCTCCTCGCGCAACTTCTTGTCGAGCGCGCCCAAGGGCTCGTCGAGCAAAAGGAGCTTGGGCTGCTTGACCAAGGCGCGGGCGAGCGCGACGCGCTGGCGCTGGCCGCCGGAGAGCTGGTCCGGCCGGCGCTTCTCCATCCCCTTCAGGCGGACGCGCCCGAGCATGGCATCGACGCGCTGGGCGATCTCGGCCTTGGGCAGGCCCTCGCGCTTCAGGCCGTAGGCGATGTTGTCGCCGACGCTGAGATGCGGGAACAGCGCATAGGACTGGAACATCATGTTGACCGGCCGCTGGTGCGGCGGCACGGCGGTGATGTCGACGCCGTCGAGCAGGATCTCGCCTTCGTCGGGCTGCTCGAAGCCGGCGAGCATGCGCATCAGCGTGGTCTTGCCGCAGCCGGACGGGCCGAGCAGCGCGAAGAACTCGCGTTGATGGATCGCAAGCGAGAGCCGGTCGACCGCCGTCACCGCGCCGAAGCGCTTGGTCACATTGCGGAATTCGACCAGTGGCTTGGCGTTCGGATCGTTCCAGGGCTGGAAGTCGCGCCGGACGCTACCCGGCGAGGCGCGCCTTCCACCCGCTTCCGGACTGCTCACCTGCCGCTCTTGACGCGGGTCCACAGCCGGTTGACCACCCGCTGTGTCTTCTGGTCGTAAGGCGTGATCGTGTAGAGGCGGCTCATCACCGCATCGGTCGGATAGATGCCCGGATTGTCGCGGACCTCGGCCGAGAGCAAAGGCTTCGCCGCGAGGTTGCCGTTGGCGTACTGGATGAAGTCCGAGTTCTTCGCCGCCATCTCCGGCCGGTTGACGAAGTCGATGAATTGCAGGGCCGCGTCGGGGTTGCCGGCATCCTTCGGGATCACGAAGGAATCGAACCACATCAGCGCGCCTTCCTTCGGGATGACATAGCTGATCTCGACCTTGTTCTTGGCTTCGACGGCGCGCTTCCTGGCCTGCAGCACGTCGCCGGAATACCCGACCGCCAGGCAGATATCGCCATTGGCGAGCGCGTTGATGTATTCCGACGAATGGAACTTCTGGATGTGCGGGCGGATCTTGCGCAGCAATTCGCCGGCCTTGTTGAGATCGGCCTCGTTTTTCGAATCGGGATCGAGCCCGAGATAACGCAGCGCCGCCGGGAACATCTCCTCGACCGCGTCGAGCACATGCACGCCGCAATTGGAGAGCTTCTTCAGCTTCTCCGGATCGAAGACGATGCTCCAGCTGTCGATGACGGCGTCGTTGCCGAGCCGTTCCTTGATCTTGGCAGTGTTGTAGCCGATCCCAGTGGTGCCCCACATGTAGTTCACGGCGTATTTGTTGCCGGGATCGTATTTCGACAGGCGCTGCTTGATCTCCGGCCAGGCGTGTTTGAGGTTCGGCACTTTGGCGGTGTCGATCGGCGTGTAGAGACCGATCGGGATGTGCCTCGGCAGGAAGGAAGCGGTGACGACGACGAGGTCGTAGCCGGTCTTGCCGGCGAGCAGCTTGGTCTCGACCGTCTCCATCTGGTCGAAGGTATCGTAGACGACGGTGATGCCGGTCTCTTTCTTGAAGGCGTCGAGCACCTCCGGATTGACGTAGTCCGACCAGTTGAAGATGCGCAGTTCCTTGTTTTCCTGCGCCCCAGCCGGGCCGGCCGCAAGAGCGAGCCCGAGAGCCGCCGCAGCGGCCAAGCTATGCATAACCGACGTCAACGTGCGCAATCTGCCCCTCCTTTAGATTTCGCGGGCGCACGCTAGCAGCTTGCTGCAAAGCCTCAACCTCGATTTCGTGATCGGCGACGCTCCGTCGTGCCTTGTTGCGGCCCCGCCTCGCCCCCTATTTTCCGCAAAAGAATGATCAGACGGTTTTTCCTGTTCTTCGCGCTCGTCTTCCTGCTGCCCCTCGGCACTCACGCCGCCTGGTGGCAGTTGCAGCCGCTGGCCTCCGACTGGGCCCGCGCCGACTGGTCGAGCGCCGCGCTCCTGCCCGCCCCCGCCATCGAGCCCGAAGCGACCGTCCACATCTTCGCCGCCCGCGTCGGTCGCTGGCGCGGCGTCTTCGCCCATCACTCCTGGGTCGTGGTGAAGGAGAAGAACGCCCCGGCCTATACCCGCTTCGACGTCGTCGGCTGGGGCAATCCGGTGCGCGTCAATGTCCGCGTCGCCGATGGTCGCTGGTATGGCAATGTCCCGGAGGTCGTCGGCGAGATCAGGGGGCAGGCAGCCGAGGCGCTTATCCCGCGCATCCGCGAGGCCGTGAAGGGCTATGGCTATAGCGACTATGGCTCCTATGCCGCCTGGCCGGGGCCTAACTCGAACAGCTTCGTCCAGCACATTCTTTCCGAAGTGCCGGAGCTCGGCCGCGCTTTGCCGCCGACCGCGATCGGCAAGGACTGGCGCGAGAGCGGGCTCTACGCCGGCTTTACGCCGAGCCGTACCGGCTTGCAGGCCTCGCTCTACGGCCTCGCCGGTGTGACACTCGGCTGGGTCGAGGGCGTCGAGATCAACCTGCTCGGCCTCGTCGCCGGCTTCGACTTGCAACGGCCGGCGCTGAAGCTGCCGGGCTGGGGGCGGGTGGGACTATAGCGTCATGCTCGGGCTTGCCCCGAGCATCTCAGGCCGGAAGAGGCTCCAACAGTCCTCTCGTCCAGAGATTCTCGGGTCTGCGCTTCGCTTCGCCCGAGAATGACGCCCTTCATCAATTCCGCAGCACCAGGCAGGCCCCGCCCGCCTGCCGCAGGCGATTGCAAGCCAATGTCGCCTCGCGCAGGCTCTGCGCCGGCAGCCTGACGCGGTAGAAGCGGCCCCTGCCCCGCCCCGGCACGGCCGAGCCCAGGATCATGGTCGGCTTGCCCGCCAGCAGCGAGGCGAAGCGCGCCGCGACCCGCTGATAGGAGGCGATGGCGCGTGCCTTCGAGGTGTTGCCCGCGAGCTGGACGCCGAACGGCCCATAGGCGCCCTCGACCAGCACGGCTGGCGCGGTGATGCGGATCGAGGCGACCGTGGCGAGGCAGTCGGTCTCCTCCCGCGTCGCCGCCGGCGGCGTCTCGCCTGCGCCAAGCCGCCATTCCTCGACAGGGCGGCCGGTGATGAAGCGGACATAGGCCTGCGTCTCATAGGGCAGCATGCCGCCGCGCTCGACCCAGCGCGCGACGCGGTTCGGCCCGCCATTATAGGCGGCTGCGGCGAGGCCGAGATTGCCGAACTGGTTCTTGAGCGCCGCGAGGAAGGCCGCCGAATGCGGGATCGCCGCCTCCGGATCGAACGGATCGGCGAGGCCGCGCTCATTCGCCGTGCCCGGCATGAACTGGGCGATGCCCTGTGCGCCTGCCGGGCTGACGACGTTGGGCCGGAAGCTGCTCTCGCGCCAGATCAGGCGCGTGAAGAAGGCGACTGGCAGGTCATGCGTCTTCGCGGCGCCTTCGATCAGCCGGCAGATGGTCTGTGCCACGCTCTCGGTCTGCGGCTCGGCTAGAGCCGGGCCGCCGAGCAGCATGGCGGCGAGCGCCGCGACAAGGATGCGGCGCCGCGCTGCCCTCACGCGGCGTCGAGCGCCTGGGCGAGATCCGAGATCAGGTCCTCGATGTTCTCGATGCCGACCGAGATACGGATCAGCGCGTCGGTGAGGCCGATCTCCTCGCGCAATTCGCGGGCGACGCCGGAATGGGTCATCGCGGCGGGATGCGAGACCAGCGTCTCGGTACCGCCAAGGCTGACCGCGAGCTTCATGATCTGGAGGTTGTCGAGCACGGCGAAGGCTTCCTTCTCGCCGCCCTTGACGTCGAAGGCGAAGGTCGAGCCGGGCTCGACGCATTGCCGGTCGAACACCGCCTTGCGCGGATCGCCCTCGGCGAGATCGCCGAGGTAGTGGACCTTGGCGATCTTCGGGTGCTTGCGCAGATAGTCGGCGACCTTGCGGCCGTTCTCATTGGCGCGGTGCATGCGGATGTCGAGCGTCTCGAGCGAGCGCATCAGCATCCAGCAGGAATTCGGATCGAGCTGGGTGCCGAGCGAGCCGCGCCAGCTCTTCACCTGCCGCACCAGCGCCTTCGAGCCGCTGATCGAGCCGCCGACGAGGTCGCTGTGGCCGCCGACATATTTGGTCAGCGACAGCAAGGTGAGATCGGCGCCGTGCTTCAGCGGCTTCTGGAAGATCGGCCCGAGCATGGTGTTGTCGACCACGACCGGCGGGCGATGCCCCTGCGACTTCTCCAGCTCGTCGGCGATCGCCTTGCAGGCGGAGAGGTCGACGAGGCCGTTGGTCGGGTTGGCCGGGGTCTCGACCAGGATCATCGCGACGCGGCCCTTGGCGGCGGCATCCTGTGCGACCTTGCGCATCTGCACGACATCGACGCCATCCGTGAAGCCGAAGGGCGTGACGCCGAAGGCGCCCATCTGGTTCTTCAGCAGCGTCTCGGTGCCGCCATAGAGCGGGCGGCTGTGGATGACGGTGTCGCCCGGCCGCAGGAAGGCGAAGCAGGTCGTCGCGATCGCCGCCATGCCGCTGGCGAAGACGGCGCAGGCCTCGGCCTCGTCCCAGATCGCCAGGCGATCCTCGAGGATTTCCATGTTGGGATGGTTGAAGCGCGAATAGACCAGGCCCGACTTCTCGCCCGGCTTGAGCTGGCGGCGGCCAGCGGTCAGGTCGAAGAAATCCTTACCCTGCTGGGCGTTCTCGAAAACGAAGGTCGAGGTCAGGAAGACCGGCGGCTTGAGCGCGCCTTCCGACATGGCCGGCGAATAGCCATAGCCCATCATCAGGGTCTCGGGATGGAGCCGGCGATTGGCGATCCGGTCCTTATGGTAGCTGTCGTCGCTCATGACTTACCTCCTCGCCGGCCAGCTCGGCCCCGCGACGCGAGCCTAGGACGATCCTAGGGCCATTGCATGAACGATAACCCGTGCTCTAGAGCAAGATTTTGCAGCTTCCTGCTCGCAGGCAAGCCCAGAGGAGCAGATCATGCTCGACACGATCGACCGCCGCATGCTCACCCTCCTGCAGGAGGATGGCCGCATCACCAATCAGGACCTGTCGGAGAAGGTCGGCCTGTCGCCGACGCCCTGCCTGCGCCGGCTGAAGCGACTGGAAGAGACCGGCGTCATCAAGGGCTATTCGGCGATCGTCGATCCCAAGGCCTATGGGCTGCCCTTCAGTGTCTTCGTCTCGGTCCGGCTCAGCCAGCAGAATACGGAGCAGATCGCCGAGTTCGAAAAGGCGGTCGAGAACTGGCCGGAGGTGGCGGAATGCTATCTGATGACCGGCAGTCAGGACTATCTGCTGCGCGTGCTGACCGACGGCATCGAGGGCTATGAGCGCTTCCTGAAGCAGAAGATGACGCGGCTGAAATGCGTCCAGTCGGTCGAATCCAACTTCGCCCTGGCGACGATCAAGAAGCGGGTCGGCCTGCCGCCGCTCTGATCCAGTACCGGCGCAAGGAACGCTCCATCCCACATGCCGGCGCGACAAGGCTGCCATGTGGCTGCTGGCAGTGCCCGCCGAGCGACCTCCTCCTAAGCTACCCCGGCAAGGCCCGTCGCCAAAGACGGGCTGCACGGAGGAACACCATGAGCAGAGCAGAACGCGCCAGCGGCGCAGTGTCGCTGTTTGCCATTGCCGCCGTCACCATCGCTGGGTGCCTACCCGCCACGGCCGAGATGTCCAGCGCGGTCAAGCGTTCCGAACAGACGGTCGCCGGCTTGCAGGGGCCGGCGGAGCTCATCCTCGATCAATGGGGCGTCGCCCATATCTACGCCGCCTCGTCTCGCGATGCCCTCTTCCTGCAAGGCTACAATGCGGCGCGCGACCGGCTCTGGCAGATCGACCTCTGGCGCAAGCGCGGGCTCGGGCTTCTAGCCCGGGATTTCGGCCCGTCCTATGTCGCGCAGGATCGCGCCGCCCGGCTCTTCCTCTATCGCGGCGAGATGGACAAGGAATGGGCCGCCTACGGCCCCGACGCCAAGTCCTATACCGACGCCTTCGTCGCCGGCATCAATGCCCGCGTCGACGAGGTACGGGCTGGCAAGCAGCCATTGCCGCTCGATTTCCGCGTTTCCGGCACTTTGCCGGATCGCTGGAGCGCCGAGGACGTGGTGCGCATCCGCAGCCATGGCCTGACCCGCAACGTCATGTCCGAGGTGGTGCGCGCCCGCGTCGCCTGCGCCGCCGGCATCGAGGCCGATCGCTTCCGCCGCGTGCTGGAGCCGAGCGTCAAGACCAAGGTGCCGGACGGGCTCGATCCCTGCGCGATCAAGCCCGACATCCTCGACGATTACACTCTCGCGACGCGCGAGGTCACCTTCGCCGCCCCCGGCGAGAAGCGCGCCGCGCTCGACCGCGACGCCATCTTCGCCGCGGCCGGCGACAGTGTCTCCACCATCGGCTCGAACAACTGGACGATCGCGGCGAACCGCACCGCGACCGGCCGGCCGATCCTGGCCAACGATCCGCATCGCGCCCATGGCGTACCGTCGCTGCGCTACGTCGTTCACCTCAATGCACCCGGCCTCTCGGTGATCGGCGCGGGTGAACCCGCTCTCCCCGGCATATCGATCGGCCACAATGGCGAGATCGCCTTCGGGCTGACGATCTTCGCGATCGATCAGGAAGATCTCTACGTCTATGAGACCAACCCGGCCAATCCGAACCAGTATCGCTATGGAAGCGGCTGGGAGGAGATGAAGACCGTCAGCGAGACGATCGAGGTCAAGGGCGAGGCGCCGCGCCAGGTCGACCTGAAATTCACCCGCCACGGCCCGATCATGAAGGCCGAGCCCGATGAGAAGCGCGCCTTCGCCATCCGCACGGTCTGGTTCGAGCCGGGCACCTCGGCCTATTTCAACTCGGCCGAATACATGACGGCGAAGGACTGGGCCGGCTTCAAGAAGGCGATGGCCGAATGGGGCGCGCCATCCGAGAACCAAGTCTATGCCGACAACAAGGGCAATATCGGCTGGATCGTCGGCGGACGCGCGCCGCAGCGGCCGAACCATGACGGCCTGATGCCGGTGCCCGGCGACGGCCGCTATGAATGGACCGGCTTCCTCAAGGCCGGCGAACTGCCCGAGGTCTACAATCCGACCGACGGATTCTTCGCCACCGCTAACGAGATGAACATCCCGAAGGACCATCCGTTGCTCGCCAAGCGCGTCGGCTTCGAATGGTCGGATCCCTCGCGGATCAACCGGATCAAGGCCGTGCTCGGCATCAAGACCAAGGTGACGCTCGCCGACGCCATGGCCCTGCAGAACGACGACAGCTCGGACAATGGCCGTAAGCTCGCCGCGCTGCTGGCGCCGCTGTCCTCGGACGATCCGGTCACGGCCGAAGGCCTGAAGCTGATCAAGGGCTGGAACCACGAGACCGCAGTCGACAGCGCCGCCGCCGCGCTCTCCGAGGTCTGGATGAGCAAGCATCTCGGCCGCGCCCTGACGGCCAAGGCCGTGCCGGAAAGGGCGCGTAGCGTCATCGGCCCGCTCGATGTCGCGGCGGTCGTCGCCTATCTGCAGGCGCCCGACAACGCACTCGGCCCCGATCCGAAGGCGGCCCGTGACGCCTTGCTCCTCGAGACACTGAAGGCGGCGATGGAGGAGCTCCGGCAATCGCTCGGACCGGACACCACGAAGTGGAACTGGGGCAAGATCCATCATGCCCAGTTCGATCATGCGCTCTCGCCGCTTGCCAGCGGCCCGGACCGGGCGCAGCTCAATGTCGGCCGGCTCGCCATGGGCGGCTCGGCCTTCAGCCCGCGCGCGGCATCCTACCGGATCTCCGACTTCAAGGTGATTGCGGGCGCCTCGTTCCGCATGGTGCTGGACGTCGGCAACTGGGACGAGAGCCGCTTCGTCAACACGCCAGGCCAGTCGGGCGACGCCTACAGCCCGCATTATCGCGATCTCGCGCCGCTCTGGGCCGCCGGGGACTATGCGCCGCTGCTCTATTCCCGTGAGGCGATCGAGAAGGCCGCCCGCTCGGTCATCGCGCTCAAGCCCGGCGGCTGACGCGGCTGGGCACGAGAGCGGAAGCTCCGGCCTCCGTTCTCAGGCCCGCGCCCGGTCGATGGCGCGCCGGACGACCTGCGTCACTTCGCTGTTCGACAGGAAAAGGTCGTGGCGCAGCAGGCTCCAGCCGCGGCCGGCCGTATCGGCAACGCGAACGCCAAGCTGCTCCAGCCGCTCGCGGTCGGCGGCTCCGGCGCGGGCGACACCGCCAGCGATGCGCGAGGACACCGCCAGAGCCTTGTCGCCAGGATCGATGATCACGGTCATCCGATGCGCGATCGGGCCGAGCCGCGGTACGGTTTGCTCGAAAGCGTCGATGTCGACATCGGGCGAGGCCAGGACGACGGCGCCGACCCGGTCGGAGAGGCCCTCGAAATCGCGCAGCTCACGCAGACCCTCCAGCGTCAGGAAGCTGCCCATCGAATGCGCGACGATATTGATCCGCCCGATCGTCGGATTGGCCACCAACGCCTTCAGTGTCTGGACGAAACCGTCGCGCGACCAGAGTGCGCTCTCGCGGTCATAGGCATAGGCGAGCAAGCCGCCGCCGGACGGCCAAGTGAACAGCGCCGTGCGGCCCTCGAAGGCGAGTGCATGCGAGAGCTGGCCGGCGCTGCGTGCGGCCGATTCGAAAGTCTCGTTGAAGCCGTGCACATAGAGCAGCACATCGCGGCCGGTCGCAGCGTCAGAGAAGGCGCGGGCGGCGTCGCTCGCGCTGCGGCGGGTGACGCCGAGCACGGCCCAGTCGCCGCTGACGACGGAGCTCACTTGCGCCGCGACGCCGCGTCCCGGCGCCGACAGCCTGACCTCGGCGAAGGTCAGCCCGCTGCCGCGTTCGGAGCCGAAATAGGGCGGGCGATCGCCGGTCGGCTTGCGCGTCGTCGCGACGAGCAGCTGCGGCTCCTTGCCGAAGCTGGATGAATCAGCCGGCCCGATGAAGGGCGAGACGGAAGCCTCGCTCTGCGCGCAACCGGCCAGCCCCAGCCCGAAGAGGGCAACGAAGGAGCGGCGTGAAACGGCGTGTCGCGAAGGCGAGGTCACTGGCGAAATCC
>NZ_JBNNPK010000019.1:0-143064 GCF_050275675.1 Allobosea sp. NPDC003192 | reverse complement strand
GATGGGGCGCAGGCCGATGGCGCGCAGCCTTGCCTGCAGCCATTCCGGCGACGGGCCGTTCTTGACGCCGCGCACCAGCCTGAGCGCAAAGACCTTCGAGACGCGCTCTGCGAGCGCTCCTCAGGATGAGGGCTGAGGTTCCGATCCGTCGAAGGTTTCCCGATGATCATCGCCCAGCTCAGCGATTTCCACGCCAGGCCGCATGGCCGCTCGGCCTATGGCATGGTCGATACCAATGCCGCGATTACCAGTGCGGTCGACGCCGTGCTGGCGCTCGATCCGGCGCCGGATTGCGTGCTGGTGACCGGCGATCTCGCCGATTGCGGCCTCGCCGAGGAATACGCGATCGTTCGCGCGGCCCTGCGGCGCCTGCCGATGCCGGTCTATGTCCTGCCGGGTAATCACGACCGGCGTGAAAGTTTCGCGGCGGCGTTTGGCGGCGACTACGCCTACCTGCCGAAAACCGGCTTCATGCATTACACGGTCGAGGACTTTCCGATCCGGCTGATCGGGCTCGATACGGTGATCGCCGGCGAGGATGGCGGCGAAATCTGCCCCGAGCGCGAGACCTGGCTGGCGGAGCGCCTGAGCGAAGGGCAGGGTCGTCCGACGCTGATCTTCATGCACCACCCACCTTTCGCGGTCGGCGTCGACGGCATGGACGTGATCCCCTGCCGCGTCTCCGGGAGCTTTGCCGGGCTGATCGCCGACCATCCCGAGATCGAGCGCGTGCTCTGCGGCCATTATCACCGGCCGATCCAGCGACGTTTTGCCGGCACGATCGGCTATGTCGCGCCCGGCACGGCCCATCAGGTCGCGCTCGATCTGCGGCCCGGCACGGAGAACTGGTTCATCATGGAGCCGCCGGCCTTTGCCGTGCATGCCTGGCGCCCGGAAACCGGCGTCGTCAGCCACCTCCAGCCGATCGGCGATTACGGCCCGCGCCGGCCATTCGTGCTCGACCCCGCCTATCCCGGCAAGCCGCAGGTTGCCCATGCCTGAGTCGCGCTTTCTCGCCTTGCTCGACCAGTCGGCCGCGATCGCACGGCAGGCGGCCGCGCTGCTGGTCCGCATGCAGGACGGCGATCTTTCCGTCGCCCGTAAGGACTTCCGCGACGTGGTGACGGCCGCCGATCTCGCCTCGGAACGGCTGGTCATCGACGGCTTGCGCGAGCTGACGCCCGAGGCCGCGATCCTTTCGGAAGAAGCCGGTTTCTCCGGCTCGGAGACGGCGCCGCGCTGGATCATCGATCCGCTCGACGGCACGGTGAACTATGCCGGCGGCCTGCCCTGGTTCTCGGTGACCATGGCCTATCAGGAGGAAGGCCGCACGCTGCTCGGCCTGACGCATGCGCCGCTTGCGGGGCTCGTCGCGCACTATGCCGAAGGCGGTGTCGCGACGGTCAATGACCGGCCAGCCGCTGTCTCGGCGACGGCGAGCCTCGCCGATGCCGTGGTCTCGATCTGCCTGACTTCGCATTATGCGCCAGAGGATCTGGAGCGGACCAACGCCGTCATCAGCCGGCTGTCCGGCCTGTGTCGCGGCGTGCGCGTTCTGGTCTCGGGCGGTCTGGAGATGTCGCTGGTCGCGGCCGGTCGGCTCGACGCCTTCATCGGGCTCAAGGCCGACATCGTCTCGCATGCGGCGGCGATGCCGCTGGTCCGCGCCGCCGGCGGCAGAGTGACAACCGTCGCCGGCGTGAATTCGCGCGACGAGGATCTGGAGAAGGTCGTCAGCAACGGCCTGATCCACGAGGAGCTGCTCGAGGCGATCCGCGCGGCCTGACGACACTCAACGCAAGGCGAGATGCCGCTCATAGGCGGCTCGCTTCGCCGCGAGCGCGTCGGTCATCGCCGGGTCGGGCGGGATCGATGCGCGTTCGGCTTCCGCGGCGATGAGCGGCCCGCCAATGCCGAGGCGCGCCAGCCGGGCGGCGCCGAGCGCGGGGCCGACCGCGGCTGCTTCCGCTCGCCGCAAGGGCAGGCCGATCGCACTGGCGATCAGGCGCGACCAGAGTCCGCTCCTGGCGCCGCCACCGACGAGCGAGACCTCGTCGATCGCGGCGCCGGTCGAGAGAAGCGCCCGGTGGCAATCGGCCAGTGCCAGCGCGACGCCTTCCAGCACCGCCTGGACCAGATGCAATCGTCCCATGCCCATGCGCAGTCCGGAAAAGGCGGCACTGATGCCGGCATCGTCATGCGGCGTCCGTTCGCCGGAAAGATAGGGCGTGAACACCGGTGCTTCCGCGATCGGCAAGGCGGCTGCCTCGACCTCGGCGATCAGCGTCGGGATATCGGAGGCACCGACCAATGCAGCGACCCAGGCGAGTGCGGCCCCGGCACTGAGGATGCAGCCATTCTGGGCGAAGAGCCCTTTGACGGCATGGCGATGCGTGTGCATGCCCTGGCCGCGCGCCGGCCGGAAATCCTCATTGGCGAGGAAGTAGACGCCGGAGGTGCCAAGGCTGATCGAGGCGGAGCCGCTGCGCACGATACCGGCTCCGACCCCGCCGCACATGTTGTCGCCGGCCCCGCCGACCACCGGCGTCCGGCGTGGCAGGCCCCAGCGCGCGGCGAGTTCGTCGCGGAGCGTGCCGCCGATCTCGTGCGAGGCGATGAGCGCCGGCAATTGCTCCTGCCGTACGCTGCAGGCGGCCAGCAGGTCAGCGGACCATTGCCCGGCCCTGGTATCCATCAGCAAGGTGGCGCTGGCGTCGGCCAGGTCACTTGCGGCGATGCCGGTCAGGCGCAGACGGAGATAGTCCTTGGGCAGCAGGATGCGGCACGTATGCTTCAGGATCTCCGGCTCGTGCTTGCTGAGCCAGCGCAGCTTGGGTGCCGGAAAGCCGACCATGGCCCGGCAACCGACCAGCCCAGCGAAATCGGCCGCGGCGGCCTCGACCTCGGTGCATTCCGAACCGGCGCGGGCGTCGTTCCAGAGCAGCGCCGGCCGCAGCGGCCGGTCGGATGCGTCGAGGCAGGTGACGCCGAGCATCTGCCCGGACAATCCGATCGCGCCGACCACGGCCATGTGCTCGGCTGCGCTCGCTGTGAGCGCGTCGAGCGTGGCGCATACGGCGTTCCACCAGTCGGCCGGATCCTGCTCGCACCAGAGCGGCTGCGGTCGCGACACGGTGAGCGGTGCGCTCGCCTCGGCGATGACGGCGTCGCGCTCGTCGACCAGCACCGATTTGACGCCGGAGGTGCCGAGATCGATGCCGAGGGTCAGCGTCATGACGACCCGGCGTGCAAAGCGAGCGCGGCCGCGCCGGCCTGCTCGTCGGTGATCAGCACCGAGGCGAGCCGGCCCTTCAGGGCGGCGGCGATGATGGCGGCCTTGTTGCTGCCGCCGGAAGCGAGGATCGCGGTGGGAATGCGCGTCAGCGCCTCCAGAGGCAGCGCGATGGCGCGGCGGTTGATCGGATGGTCGAGCGGCTTGCCGTCCTTGTCGATGAACTGGCCGAGCAGGTCGCCGACCGCGCCCTGGGCCGTTAATTCGGCGATGTCGAGGTCGCGCGGCAGGCCGTAGCGCACCAGCAGCGAGCGCTCGCTCATGTCGCCGGCGCTGAGGATCGAGACGTCGGTGGCATGGATGCGGGCGAAGGCCGCCTCGAACACGTCCTGCGCCAGGATGGTGTCGCGCGATTGCGGCGTGCCGGCATAGATCGGCGCCGCGAGATAATGACACTCGGCCTGCCAGAGCCGGGCGAACCGGCTGGCGATCTCGAAGGTATTGAGCTCGATGCCATAGGTCAGCCCGCCCATCATCGAGGTGACCGAGAGATCGCGGAACTGGCCGGGCCGTATATGCCGGATCGTCTCGCGCAGCGTGCTGCCCCAGCCGACACCGAAGACCCCGGAGGGGCGTTCCTCGATGATCCGCGAGACGAACTCGCCGGCGGCGCGACCGATCTGGACCGGCACCTGCGCGGAGTCGTTCGGGGTTGGCACCACCACTGCATCCTGCAGCCCGAAGGTCTCGACCAGTGTGCGCTCGAGCCGGACGCAGCTTTCGAGGCGAGAATTGATGGTGATATTGACGAGACCGCTGCTGCGCGCCTCGACCAGCAGCCGGTTGACCCGCAGCCGCGTCATCTTCAGCCGGTCGGCGATCTCCGCCTGGGTCAGCCCTTCCATGTAATACAGCCAGGCGGCTCTGACCTGGGTCTGGGCGTCTTCCGGCATCGCGCATCCTTCTGTCTGCCGAGGGTTATATCGCGCAGGCCGGCCCATACAAACGCGCTGCCGCCATGCGGTTTTCGCCTTGACCGCAACGAATGTAACCAAGAGAATACATTTGTTAAATAGCCGAGCGGAGCGCCGTTCTCATGTCCCATGCCGTCTTCCTGCATGCTGCGGGCGATGCGCGCGTTGCGCCTTTCAATTTGCGCGAGGGGGCGCCGGGAGAGACGCTGATCGACGTCGCGGCCGTCGGGCTCTGCGGCAGCGACCTTCACTACTATAAGGATGGCGGCATCGGCTCGGCCGTGATCGCGTCTCCCTTCGTTCCCGGCCACGAGTTCAGCGGCTGGCTCACCGAAGACCTGCCGGCGCTCGGCCTGGCGCGCGGCGCGCTGGTCGCGGTCGATCCGAACCAGGCCTGCGGGACCTGCGAGCATTGCCGCGCCGGGCATCCCAATCTCTGCCCGGAGGTCGTCTTCATCGGAGCCCCGCCGCATGACGGCGCGATGACCGAGCGCATCTGGGTTCCGACCTCCCAGATCGTGCCGGTACCCGAGCAGTTCACGCCGAGCGATGCGGTGATGCTGGAGCCGCTCGGCGTCGCCATCCATGCAGTCGACCTGGCGAAGCCGCGCCTGCTCGAGCGTGTCGCGCTGCTCGGCTGCGGGCCGATCGGTTTGCTGACCTTGCAGGTTCTGCGCGCCGTCGGCGTCGGCGAGATCCTCGCCTGCGATCCCCAACCGCATCGGCGGGCACTGGCGCTGAAGCTCGGCGCCAGCAAGGCCGGCGCTGGCGTCGCCGACATCACCGAATGGACGAAGGGCGAAGGGCTTCCCCTCGTGATCGAGGCGACCAATGCACCGGAAGGTTTTCGCGATGCGGTGCGTGCGGCAAGGATCGGCGGGCGCATCGTTCTGGTCGGCATTCCCGATGGCGACAGCTATGTCGTGCCAGCCGCGGAGGCGCGCCGGCGCGGGCTGACGATCAAGTTCTCGCGGCGCATGGGCCATGTCTATCCGCGCGCGATCGAACTGGTGGCGCTAGGCAAGGTCGATGTCGAGGCGGTCGTCAGCCACCGCTTCGCCCTGGCGGACGGGCCGGATGCGTTCCGCCGTCATGCCATCAACGAGGTCGGCATGGTGAAGAGCATGATCTATCCGGGTGGTCTGCCCAGCGAAACCCGTTGAGCAGGCCTTGCAAGTTCCAAGGTGAGTTATCGGCCAGGGAACCGGAATCGCGCGGCTGCCCCAGGCGAGGTGCCTGGCTCAGGAAGCCGGAGATACCGCCCAGGAGCAGCTTCGGGGCGGTCACGACCAGCAGGAAAATTCCATCGGCGCCCAGACCTGGCCGTCCGGCAGCAGCAACGGCGGCGCTTTGAGCAGGTTGTCGACGGTAAAGGACAGGCTGGTCGCGCCGGCCGCTCAAATCGTCTCGCGGCGGCGCCGCGGGATGCGGCCGTTCACGGCCGCCTCGATCTGGTTTCGCGCGAGGCCGATGTCCTGCAAAGCGTGTTCGTCGAACTCCCGCAGGTCGGCAATGGCGGCACGGCGATCGAGGTAGCGCGCGACCGCCAGCCACAGCACGCCCGGCAAGTGGAGCAATGCCTCGGAGCGCTTCGCGGCGGGGTGGGCGAGAGTCGGCAGGACTGCGGACATGTTGGGCCTCTAGTGAGTGCACCGGATCAGGCGGGGGCGACAGCGCCTCATTGCGTCGGGGAGGGGATCGCCGACCGCCCGAGCCATGACGGTTTCCAGTGCGACTGGGTTGATGCAGGCAAAATGATCCGATACATTTCTCGGATCAATTAAAACATTGTACTCGGTGCAATAATGTCGAAATCCGATTATCTGAGGCTGGCCGATATGATCGCCGCCGAGATCGCCGATGGCAGGCTCAAGCCAGGCGAGCGTCTGCCGCCGCAGCGCGACTTCGCCTATGAGCGCAAGATTGCCGTCTCGACGGCGAGCCGGGTCTATGCCGAGCTGCTGCGTCGCGGGCTCGTCGTCGGTGAAGTCGGCCGGGGCACTTTCGTCTCGGGCGAGGCCAGGCGCGGCGCCGCGGCCCCCGGCGAGCCGACCGGTACAAGGATCGATCTCGAGTTCAATTATCCAATCCTGCCCAAGCAGAGCGCCCTCATCGCGAAAAGCCTTGCCGGCCTGGAGGAGGCCGCTGCGCTGGATGTCGCCTTGCGGCAGGCGACCAGCGTCGGAACGCCGGCGATCCGGAGCATTGGCGCGGCGTTCCTGTCACAGGGCGGCTGGTCGCCTGCGCCCGAGCAACTGGTCTTCACCGGCAATGGCCGCCAGTCCGTCGCCGCGGCGCTCGCGGCCCTCGTGCCGACGGGCGGGCGCTGCGGTGTCGAGGCTCTGACCTATCCCTTCATCAAGGGGATCGCCGCAAGGCTCGGGGTGACGCTGGTGCCGCTGGCGATGGATGAGCACGGCATGCGGCCCGACGCGGTGCAGAAGGCGCATCGCGAGGCGCATCTCTCGGCCCTTTACATCCAGCCGGCGGTGCAGAATCCGCTGGGCATGACGATGCCTCTGGCGCGCCGGACCGATCTGCTCCGAGTGGCCGAGGCGCTCGGCCTGCCGATCATCGAGGACAATGTCTATGGCTTCCTCGAGGATGAACCGCCGCTGGCGGCGCTGGCGCCGGATTCATGCCTCGTCATCGACAGCCTTTCCAAGAAGGTGGCGCCGGGCCTCACCCTGGGTTTCGTCGTGGCGCCGCTGCGCCTGCGCGAGAGCGTCAAGGCCTCGGTGAGGTCGGGCGGCTGGACGGCGACGGGGTTCGCCTTCGCGGCGGCGCAGCGGATGATGAGCGACGGCACCATCGCCGAGCTCGGCAAGCTCAAGCGCCTCGATGCCCGCGCGCGCCAGACGCTCGCAGCCGAGCGCTTGTCCGGCTTCGAGATCCAGGCCAACTCGAATTGCTACCATCTCTGGCTGACGCTGCCGGCGCATTGGCGCTCGCAGAGCTTCGTCGCGGCGGCGGCGCGGCGCGACATCGCGCTGACGCCGTCGAGCACCTTCGCGGTGACGCCTGGCCATGCGCCGAACGCCGTCAGGCTGGCGCTGGCGACGCCATCGATGGAACAGCTCGATCTCGGCCTGCACACGCTGGCTGCCTTGCTGAATGCCAAGGAAGACGACTACGACTCGACGGAGTGAGCGAAGCCTGTCCCGCCGTCTCAGTCATGCTGTGCCTTCTGGCGCAGCGCGCGCGGCGTTTCGCGGAATGCCGCCTTGAAGTCACGCGAGAGATGGGCGCTGTCGGAAAAGCCCGCGCCCATGGCGATGTCGGTGAGCGAGCGCCTGCTGTTCAGGATCAGCCATTTCGCATAGTCGAGCCGGAGCTTGCGCTGGAAGGCCGCCGGGCTCTGGCCCAATGAGGCGCCGAACAGGCGCTCGAGCTGGCGCGGGCTGACGCCGACATAGCGCGCGACGGCAGCGATCGGCGGGGGATTGTCGAGCCGCTGCTCGATGAACTGCGCGGCCTGCTGCACCCGGACATCGAGATTGGGCGCCAGCTCGGCATAGAAATGCGCCTGCGGCATCTCGGCCGGGCGCATGTCCTGCAGCATCATGTGCCGCATCGCCTGCTGGGCCTTGTCGCGGCCGCAGTGGCGGGCGACGAGATAGAGGCCGAGATCGATCGCGGCGGTCGAGCCGGCGCAGGTGATCAGGTCGCCCTCGTCGATGAAGAGCCGCTCCACCCCGGCCGAGACCTTGGGAAAGCGCTCCTTGAAGGCGTCGAGCACGTTCCAGTGCACGCAGACCCGGCGCGGGCCGGCAAGGCCGGCACGGGCGATGGCGAAGGTGCCGGTACAGATGCCGAGCAGCCGCACATTGGAGGCCGCCGCGCGGCGCAGATAGTCGAGTAGGCTCTCGGGCAGGGCGTCGTTGAGATAGTCGTTGCCACCGCAGACGGCGATGTAGTCGAAGCCAGCGGGGTCGAGCAGCCCGGCGTTCGGGGTGACCGAGACGCCGCAGCTCGAACGTCTCGGCTCGCCATCAAGGCTCATCACCGTCCAGCTCGCATGGAGCTGGCGGCTGCGCCCGCCATGGTCCGCCGCCAGCCTGAGCACGTCGATCAACCCGGAGAAGGCGGCGAGCGTGAACTGGTCGAGCAAGAGGAAGCCGATCCGCAGCCGCGAGACGGGCACTGCAGCAGGCTGCGGCCGGTCGCTGGCGGATTGATGGAGCTGGGCGGTGCTCATGTCGTGATTATTCAAATTTTGGGCCGGTGCATTCTAGTGCCTTTTGCGGCCTGCGCGCCAATGTCCCTACAGAAGCGCAAAGACGCTCGGCAGAGGAGAACGACGATGACCCGACCCGTCCGGCTGGCCACGGCCATGCTCGCCACCACCCTGCTCACCGCTCCGGCTTTGGCCCAGCAGCCCTCTTCGATCACCGTCGCCTGGTATGGCGGCAACTGGGGCGACGCCTTCAAGGCCTGCGTCGCCGAGCCCTTCACCAAGGCGACCGGCATCGCCGTCAATGCCGAGATCGGCACCTCGACCGTCACTTTGGCGAAGCTGCAGCAGCAGAAGGCGGCTCCGACCATCGATGTCGCCTGGATGGATGGCGGCATCAGCGAGCTCGCCCTCGCCGCGGAAGTCACCGACAACCTCGATCCGGCGGTGATCCCCAATCTCGCCAACACCCTGCCGGAAGCGATCTACAAGAGCGGCGCCACCACCTATGCGGTCGGCACCGGCTATTATTCGCTCGGGCTCACCTACAACACCCAGAAGGTCAAGGCCGCGCCGACCTCCTGGAACGACCTCTGGAAGCCGGAATTCGAGGACGCCGTCACCATCCCCTCGCCGGCGAATTCCTCGGGCGTGCCCTTCGTGATGTTCCTGTCGAAGATCTGGGGCCATCCGGCCGGCGACCTCGCCCCGACCTTCAAGAAGATCAAGGAGCTCAAGGCCGCCCTGTTCTTCGATTCCTCGGGCGCCGCAACCAATGCCTATCAGAGCGGCGAGGCGATCATCGGCGCGCATTTCAACGTCGGCGCCTGGGATCTCGCCGACAAGGGCCTGCCGATCGGCTTCGTCGTGCCCAAGGAAGGCGCCTGGGCGACCGATGCCCGCCTGCATCTGGTCAAGGGCACGCCGAAGAAAGATGCGGCGGTCAAGTTCATCAACCAGGCGCTGACGCCGGAGGCCTCCGGCTGCCTGGCAGAAAAGCTCTATCTCGGCCCGTCCGTGAAGAACGTTACGGTCAAGCCCGAGACCGCCCGCAAGCTGCCCTGGGGCGAGACTGGCTCGGTCAAGAACCTGCAATTGTTCAACTGGGCCGAGATCAACGGCCTGCGTTCGCGCGTCGTCGACGAGTGGAACCGCCAGATCGCCCGCAAGTGAGCTGATGGCAACGAGCATCGCGAGCTGCAGCATGAGCACCCCGGTCCTCGCCATAGACGGGCTGTCGAAGCTTTTCGGCGGCCAGCCGGCGCTGACGGCGATCGAGCTCGCCGTCGAGCAGGGCGAGTTCATCGCCCTGCTGGGCCCCTCGGGCTGCGGCAAGACCACGCTGCTGCGCTGCATCGCCGGCTTCCTGACGCCGGAGGCCGGGGCGATCCGGCTGGCGGGCGAGGATGTGACACGTTTGCCGCCCTATCGGCGCCCGCTCAACACGGTGTTCCAGAACTATGCGCTCTTCCCGCATATGAGCGTCGCCGAGAATGTCGCCTATGGGCCGCGTCGGCAGGGCGTCGCCAGGGACGAGGCGGCCAAGCGCGCCGCCGAGGCGCTGGAGCTGGTCGGCCTCGCTGGCTTTGGCGAGCGCCTTCCGGCGCAGCTTTCCGGCGGCCAGCAGCAGCGCGTCGCGCTGGCGCGGGCCATCGTCAACCGGCCGCAATTGCTGCTGCTCGACGAGCCCTTGAGCGCGCTCGACCTGAAGCTGCGCAAGAAAGTCCAGAGCGAGCTCAAGCAGATCCAGCACCGGCTCGGCATCGCCTTCCTGTTCGTGACGCACGACCAGGACGAGGCGATGACGCTGGCCGACCGGATCGTGCTGATGAATCGTGGCCGCATCGAGCAGATCGGCCGCGGCCAGGACATCTACGCCCGCCCCGCGACCCGCTTCGCCGCCGACTTCATCGGCGATGCCAATCTGCTTTCGGTCGAGCGGCGTGATGGCGGCTTCTCGCTGCTTGGCGGCGCGATCACCCTGCCGGCCGCGGATGCGCCGCAGGGCAATCTCACCGGCGTGCTGCGGCCGGAGGACATTCTCGTCACCATGGAGCCGGTCGCCGAGCGCCTCGCTTTGCCGGCCGTCGTCTCCGAGATCGTTCATGTCGGCAGCCACGCTTCGGTAGCGCTCACCGTCGGGGGCTCCACGCTGACCGCCCGGCTCGCCCCATCCGCTCTGGCCGGCCTGAGTGTGGGGCGGCCCGTCTTCGCCAGTATCCGCCTCTCGGATCTCAGCCTCGTGCCGGGAGATGCGTGATGAGCGGAGCGCTGCGCCCGGTCCTGCTGCTCTGCGCCTTGCCGGCGGCCTTCTTCGTCGCCTTCTTCCTGGCGCCGATGGCGGTCGTGCTGATCGCGAGCCTGACGACGCCGGCGGGCCAGCCGACCTTCGCGCATTACGTCCGCATCCTCGCCGACGCCTATCACTGGGACGTGCTCTGGGTGACCTTCCGGATCGGCGCGCTGACCACGCTGGTCTGCGTGCTGATCGGCTATCCGCTCGCCTGGTATCTCGTCCGCATCGTCAAATGGCGGCCCTGGCGCCGGTTCTGCGTCATCCTGCTGGTGGTGCCGCTGTTCACCAGCAACATCGTCCGCTCCTTCGGCTGGATGGTGCTGCTCGGCCGCAACGGCCTGGTCAATGACGGGCTGATCGGGCTCGGCCTGATCGAGCGGCCGATGCGCTTCCTCGGCACCGAGCTCGGCATCCTGATCGGCCTCGTCTATATCCTCCTGCCTTTCATCGTGCTCGCCGTCGGCAATGCGCTCGCCAAGGTCGACCCTGCCCTGGAGCACGCCTCGGCCGATCTCGGCGCGACGCCGGCCGGCACCTTCCGCACCATCATCTTCCCGCTCAGCCTGCCCGGGCTGATGGCCGGAGCCGTCATGGTCTTCATGCTGGCGGTCAGCGCCTATGTCACGCCGGCGCTGCTCAGCGGCGGGCGGATCACCGTCTTCTCGATGCTGATCTTCCAGCAATACAGCTCGGTCTTCGACTTCAACTATGGCGGTGCGCTCAGCATCACCATGCTGGTGCTGACGCTGGCGCTCGTCGCCATCGCCGGGCGCATCGGCGAGCCGCGGAGGGCCTGAGATGGTGTCAGCTCTCGTCCGGATCGTCTCCTTCGCCGCGCTGGCCTATCTCGCGCTGCCGCTCGTCGTCCTCGTCGGGGCGTCGCTGACCACGACCAGCTTCCTCGCCTTCCCGCCGCAGGGGCTGACGCTCGCCTGGTACGGCAAGATGCTGGGCGATCCGTCCTATGTCTCGGCCTTCCTGATCAGCACGCTGCTCGCGGTCGCCGCGACCATCGTCGCCGTGCTGCTGGCGGTGCCGGCTGCGATCGCAATCGCCCGCTATAGCTTCACCGGCCGCGGCCTCCTGGCGGAGACGTTGATGTCGCCGCTGATCCTGCCGCATGTCGTGCTCGGCGCAGCGCTGCTGCAATATGGCAGCGCGATCGGGCTGGTGCGCAGCTTTCCGGCGCTGCTCGTCGGGCATGTCGTGATCATCATGCCCTTTGTGCTGCGGGCGGTGCTGCCGCAACTCAGCGACGAGCAGCGCAGCCTGGAGGAAGCCTCGGCCGATCTCGGCGCCCGGCCGCTGACCACCTTCTTCCTGGTTACGCTGCCGCAGATCCGCAGCGGGCTCGTCAGCGGCGCGATCTTCGCCTTCATCGCCTCCTGGATCAATGTCGAGCTCAGCATCTTCAATACGACGGCCGAGCTGACCACGATCCCGGTCAAGCTGTTCAACTACGTCCAGTACACGATCGATCCGACCATCGCCGCGGTCTCCGGCCTGACGATCATCGTCGCCGCCGTCGTGATCGTGCTGCTCGACCTCACCATCGGTCTCGACGTGCTCTCCGAGCGCCGCCGATAGCCCTGTCTACCGACTGTTTTCCCAAGGAGCGGACCATGCGCCAGCAGAATGTCTTCGACGTCGTCTACACGCATACCGAGGGTGAGCCCCTCTGCATCATCCATAGCGGGATTCCGTATCCGGCCGGATCGAGCATCCTGGAGAAGCGCCGCTTCCTCGAGGAGAACTATGACTGGCTGCGTTGCGCCCTGATGCGCGAGCCGCGCGGGCACAAGGACATGTTCGGCGTCTTCCTGACGCCGCCGTCGAGCCCGGACTACGATGCCGGCCTGATCTATATCGACGGCACCCAGTACTCCCATATGTGCGGCCACGGCACGATCGCGGTCGGCATGGCGATGGTCGCGCTCGGCCTCGTCCGGCGCGGCGCGAACGGCCGCACCACCATCCGCTTCGAGACCACTGCCGGGCTGGTCACGGCCGAGGTCGCCAATGACGGCCCTGACGTGCTCTGGACCCGCTTCGAGAACGTGCCGGCCTATGTCGCGGCGCAGGACGTGCCGTTCGACCTGCCGGGCGTCGGCTCGCTCAAGGCCGACATTGTCTGGGGCGGCAACTACTTTGGCATCATCGACCTGCGCGGCAC
Source organism: Allobosea sp. NPDC003192 (assembly GCF_050275675.1). Taxonomy (NCBI): domain Bacteria; kingdom Pseudomonadati; phylum Pseudomonadota; class Alphaproteobacteria; order Hyphomicrobiales; family Alloboseaceae; genus Allobosea; species Allobosea sp. NPDC003192. The sequence goes on along the minus strand of NZ_JBNNPK010000019.1, from coordinate 130,215 downwards.
CTCGCTCAGGATCTCGCCGGAGAACGGCTCCGAGCTCTCGCGCCTCGGCATCATCGCCCGCGAGCAGCTCCGCCAGAAGGTCGCGATCCAGCATCCGGCCTCGGCCCACATCAACAACTTCAACTTCGTCACCTTCTGGCACGAGCCGACGATCGAGGGCGCTTTCTACAAGAACGTCCACGTCTTCTCGGCCGGCCAGCTCGACCGCTCGCCCGGCGGCACCGGCACCAGCGCTATGATGGCGATGTACGAGGCGCGCGGCCTGATGAAGCTGAATCAGCCGATCCGCTCCGAGGGCCTGCTCGGCTCCGGCACCTTCGAGGGCTGCCTGATCGGCGAGACCAGCCTGAACGGCACCCGCGCGGTGCGCCCGACCGTGAAGGGCACCGCCGGCCTGCTCGGCACCGCGCGCTGGACGATCAACCGCGACGATCCGGTCGACGCGGGCTTCCTCGTCGCCTGATCAGGGCTCCTGGCGGGGCGGCGCCATGCCGCCCTGCTATGGCGTGGCGGCTGCCCGGCGGCCGGCGATCCATTCAGCCGTTGCCTCAAGGTGGGCGCGGTCGATCCCGGTCGCGATGCCCCTGGCCTCGAAATGCGCGACCAGCCGCTCGGTGGCGAGATTGCCGGCCGCGCCGGGCGCGTAGGGGCAGCCGCCAAGGCCTCCGACCGAGCCGTCGAAAACGCGCAAGCCCAGTTCCCAGGCCGCTTCGACATTGGCGATGGCCTGGCCGGAGGTGTCGTGGAAATGCCCGGCCAGCATCGCGGCCGGCGCCCGCTGCAGCGCCGCCTCGACCATTGCTCCCGTGCGCTCCGGCGTGCCTCGGCCGAGCGTGTCGGAGAGGGCGATCTGGTTGCAGCCGAGCGCCAGCAGTTCGGCCGCGACTGTCGCGACCGCCTTGGGCGCGATCTCCCCCTCATAGGGGCAGTCGAGCGCGCAGGAGACATAGCCGCGCACCGGCACGCCGGCGCGCGCGGCCAGCGCCATCACCGGCCGGAAGCGCTCGATGCTCTCGGCGACCGAGCAATTGGTGTTCTTCCGGCAGAAGCTTTCGGAGGCCGCGGTGAAGACGGCGAGCGCCTGCGCGCCAGCGGCGAGCGCGGCCTCCGCCCCTTTCTCATTGGGGACGAGGGCTGAGTAGATCACGCTCGGCCGCCGATCGACGCCGCGCATCACCGCCCCATGGTCGGCCATTTGCGGCACCCAGCGCGGCGAGACGAAGGCCGTTGCTTCGATGCAGGAGAGGCCGGCATCGGCGAGCCTGTTGATCAGTGCCAGCTTGTCCGCGGTGGCGATCTCGGCCTTCTCGTTCTGCAGGCCGTCGCGGGGCCCGACCTCGACGATGGTGACGCTGTCGGCGGACATCGTCAGGCGCCGAGATAGGCCGAGCGCACGCGCTCGTCGCGCAGCAGCTCGGCGCCGGTGCCTTCGAGCGTGATCGTGCCGGTCTCGATGACATAGGCGCGGTCGGCGATGGCGAGCGCCTGATTGGCCATCTGCTCGACCAACAGGATCGTCATGCCTTCCTCGCGCAGCCGCCGGATCACCGCGAAGACCTCGCGCACGATCAGTGGTGCGAGGCCGAGTGAGGGCTCGTCGAGCAGGAGCAGCTTCGGTCGCGCCATCAAAGCGCGGGCGATCGCCAGCATCTGCTGCTCGCCGCCCGAAAGCGTCCCGGCGAGCTGGTCCTGCCGCTCGGCGAGACGCGGGAAGACGCCGAAATAGCGCTCGATATCGCTGGCGATGCTATCTTCATCGCGGCGCGCATAGGCGCCGAGCACGAGATTGTCGCGCACGCTCTGGTCGCCGAAGACCAGGCGCCCCTCCGGCGAATGTCCGATGCCGAGGCGGACGCAGTCATGCCCGCGGATGCCGGTGATGTCCTTGCCCTCGAAGCGGATCGAGCCGCCGGCGACCTTCACCAGCCCGCCGATCGCCCGCATCAGCGTCGACTTGCCGGCGCCGTTGCCGCCGATCAGCGTTACGACCTCGCCCTGTCCGACCTGCAGCGAGATGCCCTTCAGCGCCTCGACCGCGCCATAGCGGACCTTCAGACCTTCGATCGCGAGCATGGTCATGCGGCGTCTCCGGTCCGGGCGGCGTCGTCATCGGCGCCGAGATAGGCGGCGATGACCTTCGGATTCTGTCGGATGACCTCGGGCCGCCCCTCCGCGATCAGCGCGCCATAGTCGAGCACCAGCACATGTTGCGAGATGCCCATGACCAGGTCCATGTGGTGCTCGATCAGGAGCACGGTGACGCCGGCCTGCTGGATGCGCCGGATGACTTCGCCGAGCTCATGTGTCTCCTGCGGATTGAGACCCGCTGCCGGCTCGTCGAGCAGCAGCAGCTTCGGCTTGGAGGCGAGCGCGCGGGCGATCTCGAGCCGCCGCTGCAGGCCGTAGGGCAGGCTCTTTGCCGGCTCATGGGCGCGATCGCCGAGGCCGAGATCGGCGAGCAGAGCCAGCGCGTCGGCGCGGGCCGTGGCTTCCGCCTGGCGGCTCGACGGCAAGCCGAGCAGCGAGGCGGCAAAGCCGGTTTCGATATGGCGGTGGGCGCCGAGCAGGACATTGTCGAGCGCTGAGAGTTCGCCGAACAGCTTGAGGTTCTGGAAGGTGCGGGCGATGCCGAGGCAGGCGACGCGATGCGCCGGCCAGCCGGCGATCTCCTGGCCCTCGAAGCTGATCGAGCCGCTGCCCGGCGCGACATGGCCGGAGAGCAGGTTGAGCAGCGTCGTCTTGCCGGCGCCGTTTGGGCCAATCAGCGCATGGACCTTGCCGGCGCTGATCGCGAAGGAGACGTTGCGCACCGGCACGATGCCGCCATAGGCCTTGTAGAGATCCTTGACGACGAGGATCTCGCCGCTCGCCGCCGCCGCTGCGGACGTCGCTATCAGAGGGCTGTGGCCAGGGACTGCAGGCGGAGCCACTTTGCCCTGCCGCCACCTCGCGGCAAGGCCGGAGACCGCCCCGGCGATACCGTTCGGCATCAGGTAGAGCGAGAACAGTAGCAGCGCGCCATAGGTGAAATGCTGCAAGGCCGGCCAGCGCGCCAGCCAGGCGTCGAGCAGGGTCAGGATCACCGCGCCGAAGAGCGGCCCGTAGAGCGAGCCGGAGCCACCGAAGATCACCACCACCAAGAGGAAGATCGACAGGTTGAAGGTGATGAAGTCGGAGTTGAAATACTGGTTCTGCTGCGCGACGACGGCGCCGGCGAGCGCGCAGGTCACGGCCGAGATCACGAAGGCGAGCGTCTTGGCCCGCACCACGGAGATGCCGACCGACTGCGCCGCCGGCTCTGCCATCTGCACGGCGAGGAAGGCGCGGCCATAGCGGCCGGCGAGCAGCGAGCGCAGCATCAGATGGGTGGCGATGCAGAGCGCGCCGACGAACCAGACCCAGTGCAGGTTGGTGAAGCTCGTGCCGGCGATGGATGGCGCGCTGATGCCGTAGAAACCGGCCTGGCCCTTGAAGATGTCGGTCCACTCGGTGACGATCTTCTCGACGACGATGCCGAAGCCGATCGTCACCATGGCGAGGCTCGGGCCCGAGACGCGCACCGAGGGCATGGCGATGACGAGGCCGAAGATCGCGCCGAAGCCGCAGGCCAGCAGCAGCGAGAGCCAGGGGGAGAGACCCCATTCGATATTGGCGATCGCCGCCGTATAGGCGCCGACGGCGAAGAGCCCGGCATGGCCCAGCGATTTCTGGCCGGCATAGCCGACGAGCACGTTGAGGCCCGCGGCGGCGAGATAGTTCACCCCGATCGTGAACAGGATCTGCAGGTAGAAATCGTTGAGGCCGAACAGGGGCACGAGCGCGAGGCCGGCGACCAGCACCGCCAGCCCGATGGCGTGAGCGAGCGCGGGCATCAGATCTTCTCCACGCTGCGCGCGCCCATCAGCCCGCTCGGGCGGAGGACGAGGACGATGATGATCAGCAGGAAGATGGTGATCTCGCGCATCTCGGCGCGCCAGAGCCCGACCAGCGCCTCGACGATCCCCAGCAGGAAGCCGCCGAGCATGCAGCCGCGCGGGCTGGTCAGGCCGCCGACGATCGCGGCAGAGAAGGCCTTCAGCGCGATGCCGAGGCCGATGAAGACGGAGGCCGTGGTGATCGGCGCGATCAGGATGCCGGCGAGCCCGGCGAGCGCCGAGGAGATGACGAAGGCGAGGATCACGATCGTCTCGACATTGATGCCGACGATCGCCGCCGCCTGCGGGTTGAAGGCGACGGCCCGTAGCGCCTTGCCGAAGCGGGTCTTGCGCAGGACGATGTCGAGCCCGACCATGACGGCGACCGCGACGAGCGCGATCAGCACCTCCTGCGGCCGGATGCCGGCGCCGGCGATGCGCCAGACATCGCTGCCGAGCGGCGAAGGCACCGCGATCGAGGCCGGGCCCCAGATCGCCAGCGCCGTGTTCTGCATGATGATGCCGAAGCCGATCGTGCTCAGCACCCAGTTCAGGCCACCGGCACCGACGAAGGGCTTGATCGCGCAGTAGTACAGCGCGATGCCGATGGCGCCGACCACGACGACGCTGGCGACAGTCGCCAGCACATAGGCCGTCATCGTCATCTCGGCCTGGTTGAGGTTGCCGAAATGCGGCTTGCCGGCCGCCAGCAGCAGCAAGGAGACGCCGACTAGGCTTCCGGGGACGAGGAAGGCGCCCTGGCCGAAATTGAAGGTCTTGGTCGTGGCGTAGGTGATGTTGAAGCCGAGCGCGATCAACCCGTAGATCGCGCCCAGCGCCAGACCGCTGGCCAGAGCCTGAAGGAATGCCGTCATCGTCTCTCCGCCATGACCAGCCAAAGCCGCTCCGGCCTCGTCATGCTCGCCCTTGTGGCGAGCATCCACGTCTTGAACACCGCGTTCGATCGATCAAGCGAAGACGTGGATGGTCGGCACAAGGCCGACCATGACGGGCGGAAGCCCGATGGAGACGTCAGCGTTTCAGATCGGCCGCCGTCAGGCCCTTGACCACGGCGTCATCGAGCTTGACCACGCGGCCGTCCTTCCACTGTGCGAGGTGGAAGTCGGCGACGCCGAGCGCCTCGTGCTGCTCCTTGCTGAATGGCTTCTCGTATTTCTTGATGATGCCCTGCACCGCGCCGAGATTCTCCAGCGCAGCCTGCAGCTTCGGGCCGTCGGTGCCGCCAGCCTGCTTGATCGCGGCGGCGATCAGCATCACCGCATCATAGCCCTGCGCCGCCGAGACGAAGGCCGGCATGTTCGGGTGCTTGGCGACGAGGCGCTTGTGCAGCGCTGCGGCGCGGTCGCTGGCGTCCTCGGTGGTCGAGGCTGCGAAGATCGTCTTCTCGGCGAGCTTGGGCCCGGCGATGTTGATCAATGGCGTGTTGATCGAACCCCAGGTCGAGAGCAGGCCGGGGTAATAGTCCATCTTCTCCATGCTCTTCAGCACCTGCGCGGTCGCGTCGGCGAGCGAGCCGGTGATGATCATGTCGGCGCCGACCGCCTTCAGCTTGGCGAGCTGCGAGGTCATGTCGGTGTCCTTCGGCCCGAACTTCTCGATGCCGACCGGCTTGATGCCGTGCAGGGTCAGGATCTCCTGCAGGTCCTTGGTCGCCGCCTGGCCGTAGCCGGTGGTGTCGGCGATGATCGCGATGCTCTTGGACTTGGACGCCTTGACCGCATAGGCGGCGAGCAAGGCAAGCTGCTCGCGATCGACCATCGACACCCGGAAGATGTAGTTCTGCGGCTCCTTGGCGTAGCGGGCGGTGATGTCGGTCGCGGTCGCGACATGCGAGATCACCGGCACCTTCTTCTGCTGCGGGATGTGCAGCCAGGCGAGCGCATTGCCTGAGTTGGTCGGGCCGACCACGGCGGCGACCTTCTCGTTGTCGATCAGCTCGTTCATGTTCTGGATCGACTTCGGCGGCGCGCCGGCATCGTCTCTGATGACGCCGACGACCTTGCGCCCGAGCACGCCGCCCTGGGCGTTGAGATCGTCGATCGCCGCCTGGAAGCCGTAGAGGCCGGAGAGGCCGAGTTCGGCCGCGCCGGAAGCCGACTGGTCGGCATTGTAACCGACCTTGATCTCGTTCTGTGCGTAAGCCGGCAGCGACAGCGCCATGCCGGCCGAGACCAGCAGGGCACTGAGCGTGCGGCGGGTGATGCGATTGTCCATGAACGTTCCTCCGGTTGTCGTCCGCTTGCTGCGGTTCTGTGGTGAGTCGTTAAAAAAGGTCAGCCCTTCCGCCGCTCGGCGAGCAGTTCGCGCGCCCTATCGACGCGGACGTCGTGGCTGCGGGCGAGCTCGGCGGCGATCGCTTCGATCTCGGCGCCCTCGGCCCCGGCGACGATGGCGATGTTGCGGGCGTGCAGCGCCATGTGGCCGCGCTGGATGCCCTCGGTCGCCAGCGCCCTGAGCGCCGCCATGTTCTGGGCGAGGCCGACCGCGACCGTGACCTCGGCCAGCTCCTGTGCGCTGGTGACGCCGAGCAAACGCAGCGCCCATTGCGCCAGCGGATGGGTCTTGGTGGCACCGCCGACCAGGCCGAGCGCCATCGGCATCTCGATCGAACCGACAAGGTTGCCGTCGCGATCCTCTTCCCAGGTGGTCAGCGAAGTGTAGCGCCCGCTGCGGGCGGCATAGGCATGGGCGCCGGCCTCGATGGCGCGCCAGTCGTTTCCGGTCGCGACCACCACAGGGTCGATGCCGTTCATGATGCCCTTGTTGTGGGTGGTGGCGCGGTAGGGGTCGATCGCGGCGAAGGTGTAGGCGTCGAGCATGCCGTCGATCATGCGCCGGCCGGAGAATTCTTTGGTCGCCAGCGCCGCCTCGGGGACGGTGACGCTGGCGCGCGCCAGCCGGAGGTCGGCGAGATTGGAGAGAATACGCAGGCGAACCGTGCCGCCGGTGATGCGCTCGACGATCGGCGCCACCGTCTCGGCCATGGTGTTGACGGTGTTGGCGCCCATCGCGTCGCGGACGTCGACGAGCAGGTGCATCACCACGATCGGCCCGCGCGGCGTCTGCGGGAAGACATGGACCTCGATGCCCTGGCAGCCGCCGCCGAGCGAGATCAGCACCTTGTCCCGAGCATTGGCGGCAGCGACGATATCGTCCTGCGCCGCCAGCAGCTTGTGGCGGGCGCCCTCGGGATCACCGATGCCGAGCAGCTGGACCTGCGCCCGCATGATCGGCCGGTCGCTGGAGGTGCGGAAACCGCCGGAGCCGCGGGCGATCCGGGCCATGTAGGAGGCGGCTGCGACGACGGAGGGCTCCTCGACCGCCATCGGGATCAGGTAATCCTTGCCGTTGACGGTGAAGTTGGTAGCGATACCCAGCGGCAGCTCGAAGGTGCCGACGACGTTCTCGATCATGCCGTTGGCGAGGGTGAGCGGCAGTGCGCCGGGCTGCGCCAGCAAGGCGCGGTCGGCATCGATTAGCCCGGCCGCGGCGACGGCCTGCTCCAGCCGTTCGGCGCAGCTCAGATTGCGGTAGTTCTCGATGCGCGAGTTCACCTCACGCCCGGCGGCGCTGCGCGCCTCGGCCGTCGTCATGTCGTTTCCTCCCCAGCCGGGGTTTTTGATGCGCCACGCAATCGGCATCGGCGCTTCTTCGGTTGACAAGCTCGGACAATCGCCGGAGACCGGCAAGGCACAATTTCCGCAATGTCCCATTCTCTGTACCAGTGAATTCACTGGTACAGATGCGAGGCTTGATGGACGAGCAGGCCGACAGCAACCGTACCGGCGCGATCGTCGCCCGGATCAGCCGGATGATCGACGAAGGGCTGCTGCAGCCCGGCCGGCGCATGGCCTCGCTGCGGCTGGCGGCCGGCGAATATGGTGTCTCCAAGAACACCATGGTCGAGGTCTATGACCGCCTCGTCGCCAGCGGCCGGCTCGAGGCCCGCCGCGGCGCCGGCTTCTATGTCCGCGCGCCCGGGCAGCGGCCGAGCGAGGCGCCGCCGCCGCATATGACCGAGGCGATCGACATCGTCTCGCTGCTGCGCGAGCAGCTCTGCCAGGTTCATCCCGTGCGCGTCGGCGACGGCCGCCCGCCGCGCTCCTGGATGGAGGATTCCGAGCTCGGACGGCATTTGCGCGTGCGCAGCGGCAAGGGCGACCTGCCGATCGAGCATGGCTATGGCGATCCGGTCGGCTATGCGCCGTTGCGCACCCAGATCGGGCTGATGCTGGCCGAGCGTTCGATCCAGGTCTCGCCGGCGCAGATCCTGCTGACCTTCGGTGCCAACCACGCGCTCGATCTGATCATCCGCCAGCTGCTGCAGCCGGGCGACACCGTCCTGGTCGACAGCCCCGGCTACTATCCGCTCTTCGGCAAGCTGAAGCTCGCCCGCATCGAGATGGCCGGCGTCCGGCGGCTGCCGGACGGGCCGGACCTCGACGACCTCGCCGCGCAGATCGCCCGGCATCGGCCAAAAGTCTTCTTCACCCAGTCGCTGGCGCACAACCCGACCGGCGGCTCGATCGCTTTGCCGATAGCCCATCGCCTGCTGCAGCTCGCCGCGCAGCATGACCTCATCATCGTCGAGGACGATCCCTTCGCCGATGTGATGCCGGCGAGTGCGCCGCGGCTCGCCGCCCTCGATCAGCTCGAGCGCGTGATCTATCTCGGCACCTTCTCCAAGACGCTCTCGGCGAGTCTGCGCATCGGCTATGTCGCGGCGAGCCCGGCGCTCGCCCGCTCGCTCGGCGACATGAAGATGCTGACCGTGGTCAACTCCTCCGGCTATCTGGAGCGGCTGGTCAGCGACCTGATCGCCAGCGGCCAATACCGCCACCATCTCAAGCGCCTGAAGGAGCGGATCGGCAAGGCGACCCGCATTGCCTTCGGCGGGCTGGAGCGCCTCGGCCTGCCGATCTTCTCGCGCCAGGGCGGCGGCTATTATCTCTGGGTCGGCTTGCCGCCGGGGCTCGATGACCTCGCGCTGGCGCGCCGCGCCTCGGAGCAGGGCATCTTCATCGCGCCCGGCACCGTGTTCATGCCCGAGCGGCACCAGCCCGAAGGCGATGACCGAGCCGCCGGCATGCGGGTCAACGTCGCCTATGCCGACGACCCCGCCTTCATGGCTTTCCTCCAGGCCGAATTGGCGAGCATCTCCTAGCAGTTAGAGCTTCGACGACGCCGCCCTCAGTCGACGTCTGCCGGCGTGAGGCGGCGGACATGGCGGCGCAGCATCGTTTCGAATGCTGCCAGCGCCGGTGAGATCGAGCGGCCGCTCGACCGGATCATGACGATGTCGCGCGCAATCGCCGGGTTCGCGAGCGGCCGGGCAAAGACCCGGCGATGCGGCGCCGCAGCCCGCGCATAGGTCGGCAGCACGGCGATGCCGAGCCGCGCCTCGACCAAGGCGAGCGCGGTGGTGATCTGCGAGACTTCATAGGCCGGCACGAGCGGGATGCCGACGGTCTCGTAGGCGACCTCGACCAGGAGCCGGATGCCGCTGTCGCGGGTCAAGGTGATCAGCTGTTCACCCTGCAATTCCCGCCAATCGACGCTCGCTCCGGCGAAGCGGCTGCCGGGGCTGCAGAACAGCATCAGGCTGTCGCGTCCCATTGGAATGCGCTCGATGCCGTCCTCGACAGTGGCGAAGGTGCCGAGGCCGCAATCGACCCGGTTCGTCCTGACGGCCTCGACGATGGTGTCGGTGCGCGCATCGAGCACCGCAACCTGCACGCCCGGGAAGCGCTCGCGCATCTCGGCAATCGCCTCGGGCAGGATCACCGCCGCCAGCAAAGGCGGGGCGGCAACGGTTATCCGGCCGCGCCGGCGTTCGGCGAGGTCGTTGGCGTTCTGGATGGCGAGGTCGAGATCGTGGACGATCTTGGCCGATGCGCCCTGGAACTCGCGGCCGCCCTCGGTCAATTCGACCCGGCGCGTGGTGCGGTCGAACAGGCGGATGCCGAGCGCATGCTCCAGCTCGCGCACCAATTGCGACAGCGCCGGCTGCGCCATGTGCAGCCGCTCGGCCGCCTTGGTGAAGGTGCCGAGCTCGGCGACGGCGAGAAAGGCCTGGATCTGTCGGAGCGTGACTGCCATACCAATTTATAAGCATATCATCTGAATTCAGACAAATAAGCTGAATTCCGTATGGCTTTGGTTGGAGCCATCATGCCTCGACATCGCGCCGCTGGCCGCTCCGTTCGAGGCTTTCCATGACCGCCTATCCCGATCTGAAGCTCTATATCGGCGGCGCCTGGCGCAAGACCTCCGACAGCCTGCCGGTGCTCAACCCGGCCGATGAGAATGTGATCGGCGCAGTCCCTGTGGCGACGCGCGCCGATCTCGACGATGCGCTGGCGGCGGCCAAAGACGGCTTCAAGGTCTGGAGCCGGACCTCGCCGCGCGCTCGCGGCGAGATCATGCTCAAGGCGGCGGCGCTGATGCGGGCCCGCATCGACGAGATCGCCCATGCGATCACGCTCGAGCACGGCAAGCCCTTCGCCCAGGCGCAGCTTGAGGTGATCCGCGGCTGCGAGTTCTTCGAATGGGACGCGGCCGAGGGCCAGCGCACCTATGGACGGGTGATCCCGAGCGAACCCGGCATCAAATATGTCGTGATGCACCAGCCGATCGGCATGGTCGCGGCGTTCTCGCCCTGGAATTTCCCGATGAGCCAGCCCTCGCGCAAGATCGCGGGAGCACTCGCGGCGGGCTGCTCGATCATCCTGAAGGCGGCGGAGGAGACCCCGGCCGGCGCGCTCCATATCGCCCGCGCCTTGCACGATGCCGGCCTGCCGCCCGGCGTGTTCAATCTCGTCTTCGGCATCCCGGCCGATATCTCCTCTTATCTGATCCCACAGGAGCAGACCCGGCTGATCGCCTTCACCGGCTCGACCGCCGTCGGCAAGCACCTGACCCGGATCGCCGCCGACCATATGAAGCCGGTGCTGATGGAGCTCGGCGGCCATGCTCCCGTGATCGTCTGCGACGATGTCGATCCGGTCGCGGCGGCGACCGCCTCGGCGATCCGCAAGTCGCGCAATGCCGGCCAGGTCTGCACCTCGCCGACGCGCTTCTTCGTGCAGGAGCCGATCTACGAGGCCTTCGCCAGGACCTTTGCCGAGAAGGCGCGCTCGGTCGTGATCGGCAATGGCCTCGATGCCGGAACGCAGATGGGCCCGGTCGCCAACCACCGCCGCATCGAGGCGATGGAGACGCTGGTCGCTGACGCCAGGGCCAAGGGCGCCAAGGTGTTGGCCGGTGGCGAGCGCATCGGCAATCGCGGGTATTTCTTCCCGGTGACCGTGCTGGCCGATGTCCCCGACGATGCCCGGGTCATGCGCGAGGAGCCATTCGGGCCGCTCGCCGTGATCAACCCGGTCTCGACGCTGGACGATGCGATCGCCAAGGCGAACGGCCTGCCCTTCGGCCTTGCCGCCTATGCCTTCACCCATTCCGCCAGCCGGGCTGACCGTCTCGCCGACGAGATCGAGGCCGGCAACGTCTCGATCAACACGTTGGAGGCTTCGGTCGCCGAGGTGCCGTTCGGCGGGGTCAAGGACAGCGGCTATGGCCGCGAGGGCGGTGCCGAGGGGCTCTCGCATTACACGATCATCAAGAACGTCTCGCACCGCATGGCGATCTGACCGGCGGGCGACAAGGAGGCAGCCGCATGAAATACGCCAGGAAGGACGCGAAGGCTTACACCCGCGCCAATATGAGGGGCATCTGGGCGGCCGCGCTGACGCCCTTCACCCAGTCGCTTGGCATCGACGAGGACGGTTTCCGCGAGAACATCAGGCACTGGACTGATGATCTCGGCATCGACGGCCTGTTCATCGCCGGCAAGCAGGGTGAGTTCTTCGCGATGTCGGTCGAGGAGCGCAAGCGCAGCTTCGAGCTCGCAGTCGAGGCCGCCGCCGGACGCGGCCAGACGATCATGTCCTGCTCCGACCAGAACATGGATGTCGTGATCGATCTCGCCAAGCACGCCCAGAAGGTCGGCGCCGACTACATCGTCGTGCACGCGCCGCTGCTGCACTTCTTCAAGGCGCAGGACGAGACGCTCTACGAGTACTACCGGACCATCGCCGAACAGGTCGACATCGGCATCGCCCTCTGGAGCCACCCGGACTCCGGCTATCTGATGAGCCCGCAGCTCTGTAACCGCCTCGCCGACATCGAGAACGTCGTCGCGATCAAGTACAGCGTGCCGCGCGCCATGTATGCCGAGCTGACCCGGCTCGCCGGCGACCGCATCCTGGTCAGCACCGCCTCCGAGGAGGAGTGGCTCGACAACATCGTCGAGCTCGGCTGGCAGGTCTATCTCTGCTCCTCGCCGCCCTATCTTATCCAGACCGCCGCCGACCGGCGCATGCGCGACTACACCGACCTCGCCTTTGCCGGCGAGGTCGAGAAGGCCCATGCCATCCGCGACAGCCTGAACCCGGTGCGCGAGGCGCTGCGGACGACGCGGCCGGCCGAGAAGCCGCATGCGCATCAGAAATACTGGCAGGAGCTGCTCGGCCAGGTCGGCGGGCGCGTGCGGGCGCCGCTGCTGGAACTGACCGAGGCCGAGAAGGCGGCGACACGCGCCGCCTTCGAGAGCTGTGGCTTGAAGCTTGCTGGCCGGCCTCTGGCGAAGGCTGGCTGAAACGCGGTTCGGATGGAACAACCGGGAGAGACGGATATGGCGACCGAAGGACGGCTGAAGGCCTTCAACTTCAAGAAGTGGATCGCGGAGAACGAGCACCTGCTGAAGCCGCCGGTCGGCAACAAGAAGGTGTTCTCCGATGGCCAGATGACCGTGATGGTGGTCGGCGGGCCTAACCAGCGCGCCGATTTCCATGACGACCCGGTGGAGGAGTTCTTCTACCAGCTCAAGGGCGACATGATGCTCAAGCTGGTCGACGACGGGAAGCATTACGACGTCACGATCCGCGAGGGCGACGTCTTCCTGCTGCCGCCGCATGTGCGCCACTCGCCGCAGCGACCGCAGGAGGGCTCGATCGGGCTCGTGGTCGAGCCGGCGCGCCATGCCGACCAGGTCGACGGCTTCGAATGGTACTGCTTCGAGTGCGACGGGCTGGTGCATCGCATCGAGCTGAAGGTCGGGGATCTCGTGAAGGATCTGCCGCCGCTCTACGAAGCCTTCTTCGCCGACGAGAAGGCCCGCACCTGCAAGCAGTGCGGTGCCGTCCACCCCGGCAGGAAGCCGCCGGCCGGCTGGGTCGCGCTCTGAGGGATAAGGGAGGGCGCCGGTCCGCCCGGCGCCTTCGCGGCTCTTGCGTGTCAATTGAAAATTGCTTTAAGCTTAAAATAATTTCTGACAATCCGACGCGAATGATCGGAGGAGGGGAACCATGCAGCACCGTAAATCAGTATGCTTGGGAATGATGCTGGCCGCCGCCGTCGCCATGCCGGCGCTGGCCCAGCAGGCGCCGGTCAAGATCGGCATGGTCACGACATTGTCGGGGCCGGGCGGCTATCTCGGCCAGGACATCCGCGACGCCTTCAAGCTCGCCATCGACATGAATGGCGGCAAGCTCGGCGGCGCGCCGGTCGAGCTTGTGGTCGAGGACGATGCTCTGAAGCCCGGCCAGGGCAAGCAGATCGCCGAGAAGATGCTGAAGACCGACGGCATCAAGATCATGACCGGCATCGTCTTCTCCAACGTCGCCGGCGCGACCGTGCCGGATATCGTCGATGCCGGCGCGCTTTATGTCAGCCCCAATGCCGCGCCGTCGAACTTCGCCGGCAAGGAGTGCAACGAGAACTATTTCGTCGTCTCCTGGCAGAATGACAGCCTGCATGAGAGTGCCGGCCAGCACGCCACCAATCTCGGCTACAAGAAGGCCTTCATCCTCGCGCCGAACTACCAGGCCGGCAAGGATGCGCTCGCCGGCTTCAAGCGCCTGTTCAAGGGCGAAATCGTCGGCGAGGTCTATACGCGCCTCGACCAGACCGATTTCGCGCCGGAGATGGCGCAGATCCGCTCGGCTAATCCGGATGTTGTCTTCCAGTTCCATCCGGGCGGTCTCGGCATCGCCTTCCTGCGCCAGTACCAGCAGGCCGGCCTGCTCGGCAAAACCCCGATGGTGCTGGCCGAGCCCTCGCTCGATGCGACCACGCTGAAGGCGGTCGGCGATGCCGCGCTCGGCCTCAGCGTCACCGCGCACTGGAACACCGATTTCGACAACCCGTCGAACAAGGCCTTCGTCGAGGCCTTCACCAAGGCCTACAATCGCGTGCCGACCTATTACGCCAGCCAGGGCTACGACACCGCCCTCGCCATCGCCTCGGCGCTTAAGGCGACCGGCGGCAAGGCCGATGTGCCGGCGCTGCGCAAGGCGCTGGCCAAGGCCGATTTCCAGTCGGTGCGCGGCGCCTTCAAGTTCGGCCCGAACCAGCACCCGGTCCAGGACTGGTACGCGCTCAAGGTCGAGAAGGGCGCCGACGGCGCGCCGGTGCTGAAGACCTCGGGCAAGGTGCTGAGCAATCACAGCGACGCCTACGCCAAGGACTGCAAGCTCTGAATCGGCGCGTCTTGCGCACCGATCAAGACGAATAGCGCGGGTAACCCCTCTCCTGGAAGGAGAGGGGCAGGGGTGAGGTGTTCGGGAGAGACATCATGAGCCTGAACCCAATCACGCCGCTCGCGTCACTGGTCAAACGGCCTACACCTCACCCTGCCCTCTCCTTACAGGAGAGGGTTCCCCGCGCCCTTGCCGGGGCTGTCCGGTTCCCGCAGCCATGACGCTCGTTCTCGAACAATTGCTCAACGGCCTGCAGTTCGGCGTCATGCTGTTCCTGCTCGCCGCCGGGCTGACCCTGATCTTCGGCATCATGGGCGTGATCAACCTCGCCCATGGCTCGCTCTACATGGTCGGCGCCTATGCGGCCGCCTTTGCCGCGGCCCAGACCGGCTCGGTCCTCATCGCCATCCTGGCCGGCCTTGCGGCTGCTGCGCTGGTCGGCATGGCGATGGAACTGTTCGTGCTGCGCCGGCTCTATGCCCGCGACCATCTCGATCAGGTACTGGCGACCTTCGCCCTGATCCTGATCTTCAACCAGAGCGTGACCTTGCTGTTCGGGCGCCAGCCGCTCTTCGTCTCGGTGCCACCGGCGCTCAACGGCTCGATCGAACTGCTGCCGGGGCTGACCTATCCGATCTACCGGCTGATCATCATCGCGGTCGGCCTTCTCGTCGCACTCGGGCTCTATCTGCTGATCAACCGCACCCGCATCGGCATGCTGGTCCGGGCCGGTGCGACCCATCGCGAGATGGTCCGGGCGCTCGGTGTCGATATCCGCCTGCTCTACACCGCCGTCTTCGGGCTCGGCGCCCTGCTCGCCGGCCTCGCCGGATTGATGGCCGGGCCGATCCTGGCCGTCCAGGTCGGCATGGGCGAGCAGATCCTGATCATGACCTTCGTCGTGGTGGTGATCGGCGGCGTCGGCTCGATCCGCGGCGCCTTTTTCGGCGCGCTTCTCGTCGGACTCGTCGATACCGTGCTGCGCGCCTTCCTGCCCGGCCTGCTGCGCCAAGTCATGGCCGGCTCGGAGGCCGATGCGCTCGGCGCCGGCCTGGCGTCAATGGGCATCTACATGCTGATGGCCGTGGTGCTGCTGGTGCGGCCCAAGGGACTGTTCCCCGCCAATGTCTGAGGACGCCATCACCCATAACGCACCCGCCGCGCCGAGCACCGGCCGCGCGCTGATGTTGCTCGCGCTGGCGCTCGGGCTGATCGCACTGCCCTTCCTGGTTCAGGCGCTTGGCCAGCCCGCGCTGGTGCCGCTGGCGACCCGCGTGCTGATCTATGCGATCGCCGCCGCCAGCCTCAACCTCGCGCTCGGTTTCGGCGGGATGGTTTCGTTCGGGCACGCCGCCTTCTTCGGCGTCGGCGGCTATGTCGTCGGCATCCTCTATCGCAATTACGTCGACGACAGCCTTTTCCTCGGCCTGATCCCGGGCACCAGCCAGCTGCTGATCACGCTGCCGGCCGCGATCCTGGTCGGCGGCCTGCTCGCCCTGCTGATCGGGGCGCTCTGCCTGCGTACCAGTGGCGTGCAGTTCATCATGATCACGCTCGCCTTCGCGCAGATGCTGTTCTTCCTGTTCGTTTCGCTGAAAGCCTATGGCGGCGATGACGGCATGACGATCCGCCGTCGCAACGAGCTGTTCGGCCTCAACACCCGCGACGACATCACCTTCTATTTCATCTGCCTTGCCGTCGCGGCCCTGGTCTTTCTCGTGCTCTGGCGCATCGTCGGCTCGCGCTTCGGCATGGTGCTCGCCGGCATCCGCCAGAATGAGCGGCGCATGGCGGCGATCGGCATCGCGCCCTATCGCTACAAGCTCGCCGCCTTCATGATTTCGGGCATGGGCACCGGCCTCGCCGGCGCGCTGATGGCGAATTATCTGCGCTTCGTCAGCCCCGACATGCTGCACTGGACCAAGTCGGGCGAGCTGATGATCATGGTCATCCTCGGCGGCGTCGGCACCTTGCTCGGCCCGCTCTTTGGCGCTGCCGCCCTCGTCATCCTCGAGACCGTGCTGACTTCCCTTACCGAGCATTGGCAGCTCGTCCTCGGCCCGATCCTGCTGCTCGTCGTCCTGTTCACGCAAGGCGGGCTCAACGGGCTGTTCAGCCGCCTCGGCCTCGGCAGGAGCGAGCGATGAGCCAACCGCTCCTCAGTATCCGCGGCCTGCGCAAGCGCTTCGGCGGCCTGATCGCCACCGACAATGTCGATCTCGATGTCATCGAGGGCGAGATCCACGCTCTGATCGGCCCCAACGGCGCCGGCAAGACCACGCTGCTGACCCAGCTTTTCGGCGAGCTCAGCCATGACGAAGGCGAGATCAGGCTGGAGGGCGAGGCGATCGATGCACTCGCCACGCCGCAGCGTGTCCAGCGCGGCCTCGCCCGCACCTTCCAGATCAACCAGCTGCTGCCGGATTTCAGCATGCTCGACAATGTCGCGCTCGCGGTGCAGGCGCAGCAGGGACACAGTTTCCGCTTCTTTGCCGATGCCCGCCGCGACAAGGGCCTGCGCCAACGCGCCCGCGAGCACCTGACCACCGCCGGCCTCGCCCACCGCGCCGAGGTCAAGGTCGCCGACCTCTCGCATGGCGAGCAGAAGCAGCTCGAATTCGCCATCGCGCTCGCCTGCGAGCCACGCCTGCTGCTGCTCGACGAGCCGATGGCGGGCCTCGGCCATGCCGAGAGCGAGCAGATGGTCGCGATGCTGTCCGGGCTGAAAGGCCGCGTCACCATGCTGCTGGTCGAGCACGACATGGACGCGGTCTTCGCGCTCGCCGACCGGATCTCTGTGCTGGTCTATGGCCGCATCATTGCGACCGGCACGGCGCAGGAAATCCGCGACAACGCGGATGTGCGCACCGCCTATCTCGGCGAGGGGGACGCCTGATGCTGAGCGTGCGCAACCTGCAATCGGCCTATGGCGCCAGCCAGGTGCTGTTCGATGTCGGCCTCGATATCGGCGAGGGCGAGGTCGTCACCCTGCTCGGCCGCAACGGCATGGGCAAGACCACGACGGTGCGCTCGCTGATGGGGCTGTTGTCACCCAAAGGCGGCGAGATCAGCTTCGACGGCCGCAAGCTCAGGGGCAATACGCCGGAAGCGATCGCCCGCTGCGGCATCGGCCTCGTGCCGGAGGGGCGGCAGGTCTTCCCGACGCTGACCGTGCGCGAGAACCTCGTCGCCACCGCAGCAAACCGGCTCGGGCGCTCTTCGCCCTGGACGCTGGAACGGGTCTACGCCCTCTTCCCGCGCCTTCAGGAACGTGCCGGCCAGTCGGCCCGCACCCTCTCGGGCGGCGAGCAGCAGATGCTCGCTGTCGGCCGGGCGCTGATGACCAACCCGAAGCTCCTCATCCTCGACGAGGCGACGGAAGGCCTGGCGCCGGTGATCCGCGCCGAGATCTGGCGCTGCATCGAGGCGCTGAAGGCGCAGGGCCAGTCGATCCTGCTGATCGACAAGAACATCGCCGTGCTGAAGCGCCTCGCCGACCGGCACTACATCATCGAGAAGGGGCGCACGGTCTGGTCGGGCTCCAGCAGCGACCTCGCGGTCAATGCCGAACTGGTGCATCGCTATGTCGGCGTCTGACAACGAGATCGTCGCGCGCAGCCTTGCGAGCGACCCCGTCGAGGCCTTGCGCGATACGCTGAGCGAGATCCTCGCCGGCCTGGTCGCGGCCGGCTGCGGCCCGCATCACCTGACTGGCATGGAGTGGGAGAGCGCGGATCCGGCAGCCTTCCATCTCGCGCGCCATACGGTCGAGCTGGCTTATCGCGAGGTCTTCGCCGGCTTCCGCCCGCCGATCCGGTTGCGACTGGGAGCGGAGCCCGGCCTGATGATCCGCGCCCGCCACGCCACGCCGCAGCCGCTGCCGGATATCGAGGTCGAGGGCTATTCGCTGCGTGAGCTCGGCCGGCAGTACAGCCCGCGCCTGCAGGCTGACATGACAGCGCTGTTCCGGCAATGGAGCAGGGACGGCGCCGCCTTCCGCGCCGGCCATGCCGGGCTCGACCTCGCCTATGGCCCTGGCCGTTTCGAGACGCTCGATCTCTATCGCCCGGCCGGCGTGCGGCGCGCGCCGATCTTCGTCTTCATCCATGGCGGCTACTGGCAGGCTTCGGACAAGCTCCAGCACGCGCAGTTCTCGCAGGGGTTGCTCGATGCCGGTTTCGCCGTCGCTCAGCCGAATTACGGGCTGGCGCCGGATACGCCGCTCGAAGCGAGCATCGCCCAGACCGTGGCGACGCTGAACTTTCTCGTGCGCGAAGCCGACGCCCTCGGTCTCGATCCGGCACAACTGCACATCAGCGGCCATTCCGCTGGCGGCCACCTCGCGGCGATGGCGTTGTGCGATCCCACGGCTCCGCCGGTTGCCTCGGCGCTGCTGCTCTCCGGCCTCTACGATCTGAAACCGCTCGGCCATCTGCCGATCGGGCGCCTGCTCGGCCTCGACGATGGCGAGCGCGCAGTGCGCCTCAGCCCGCTCGGCCGGCCACGCCCCGGCAATGCACGCCTCGCCTTTGCTGTCGGGAAGGGTGAGAGCGAGGCGTTCAAGCGGCAATCGGCGAGGCTGGCTGCGGCATGGCAGGCGCAGGAGCCACTGACCTGCGCCGGACATCACTTCAGCATGCTCGAAGGATTGAATGGCGGCGCGCTGCTCGATCTCGCCTTACGGACGGCAAGACCATGACGGCTCGTCGCCGCAAGCCGCTTCGGATCGCGCTGATCGGCTGGGGCGCGATCAACCGGCACGTCGTCCGGCTGCTGTCGCAATCGGCAGTCGCCCGGGACGTCGCGATCGCCGCCATCGGCTTGCGCTCGCCGGACTGCGCACAGGGCATTCCGGCCGGTGCGGCCCTCTTGACCGATCCGCAGCAGCTTGCCGGGCTCGACCTCGACATCGTCGCGGAAGCGGCGGGCCAGCCGGCTGTCGCGGCGTGGGGCGAGAGCGCCTTGCGACATGCGGGATTATTCGCGGTGACGTCGGCCGGCGCCCTCGCCGACACGACGCTGCTCGACCGCCTCATCGCGGTTGCGGATGCCAATGGCAGCCAGCTCGTCGTCACGCCCGGCGCGCTCGCCGGCATCGATGCGCTCGCGGCGGCCTCAGCGCTGCCGCTCGACGAGGTCGTCCATGGCATCGTCAAGCCGCCGGCAGCCTGGCGAGGCACGCCGGCCGAAAGCCTCGTCGCGCTCGACGACCTGACCGAGCCGGTCAGCTTCTTCACGGGCTCGGCCCGCGAGGCGGCCCAGTGCTTTCCCCAGAACGCCAACGTCGCGGTGATCTCGGCGCTTGCCGGCATCGGTCTCGAGCGGACACGCGTCGAGCTCGTCGCCGACCCCGGCATCACCGCAAACTGTCACCGTCTGAGCGCGCGCGGCGCCTTCGGCCGCCTGAGCGTCACCATCGAGAACCGGCCGCTCGCCGACAATCCGAAATCGTCGGAAATGGCGGCGCTCAGCCTGGTGCGGGTGATCGGCAACCGCGTCAGCCCGCTCTGCCGGTAAGTCCCGGCCCTCGGGCTGAGGAACGGGACCGTGCCGCCGCTGATGTCCAAGGCCGCACACAATCCGGCCGTCTGACTGTCGAGGTGCCTGGAGCGATCTCGATGTCGGGGGGGAACAGAGCCGTGCCGGCGAAAAGCCCGGAACATCGAATGGGCCCTGATGTGAAACCGCGATACGAAAGCGGATGTCACATAGACCCTTGATGTCAGCTAAGGTGCTGACAAACCACCACTCTGGTAGCTGAGTGGTGCCCAGGAGAGGACTCGAACCTCCACGCCCTTGCGAGCGCCAGCACCTGAAGCTGGTGCGTCTACCAATTCCGCCACCTGGGCAACGGCGGTTCGTTTACGGGGGCCGAACGCGGCTGTCAACGGGCCAAGCCGGCTTTTTGACAACGATGTGTCGGACCGCTCATCGGCGGCACCGCGCCGCCTTCACAGCCGCGACGCGATGAACTAGGACAGGCACGATAGTTTCAGTTTTCAGCGCTTCCAAACGGAGCTTCGCGTCATCATGACGGTCCTGCCTCCCGCTTCGCAACTCGTCACGGTCTTCGGCGGCTCGGGCTTCCTTGGGCGGCATGTCGTGCGGGCGCTGGCGCGGCGCGGCTACCGCGTGCGCGTCGCCGTGCGCCGCCCCGATCTCGCCGGCTTCCTGCAGCCGCTCGGCATCGTCGGCCAGGTCACCGCGGTGCAGGCCAATCTGCGTTATCCCGATTCGGTCGCGGCCGCCGTCAAGGGCGCCGACGCGGTGATCAACCTCGTCGGCATCATGCAGGAGAAGGGCCGGCAGAACTTCTCCTCGGTGCAGGCGCAGGGCACACGCTCGGTGGCGCAGGCCTGTGCGCAGTTCGGCGTCGACCGGCTGATCCAGGTCTCGGCGCTCGGCGCGAACGCCGAATCGAAATCGGCCTATGCCCGCAGCAAGGCGGAAGGCGAGGCGGCGGTCCATGCCTTGGTCAAGCAGGCGATCGTGCTGCGCCCTTCGGTGATGTTCGGTCCGGAGGACACCTTCTTCAACCGCTTCGCCTCGCTGGTGCGGATGCTGCCGGTACTGCCGCTCGCCGGCGCAGAGACCAGGTTCCAGCCGGTCTTCGTCGGAGATGTCGCCGAGGCGATCGCGCGCGCCGTCGACGGCAAGGTCGAAGGCGGCAAGATCTATGAGCTCGGCGGGCCGCAGGTGAAGACGCTGCGCGAACTCGTCGACTATGTCTGCGAGGTCACCGGCCGCAAGCGCCTGATCGCGCCGATGCCGTTCGGCCTCGCCCGCCTGCAGGGCCAGGTCCTGGAGATCGCGGACATGCTGACGCTCGGCCTGATGCCGAACGAGCTCGTCCTGACGCGCGACCAGGTCAGCCTGCTCGAGAGCGACAACACCGTCTCCGCGACGGCCGAGAAGGAGAGCCGGACCCTGCACGGGCTCGGCATCGCCCCCGTTTCGTACGAAGCCGAGGTGCCCGGCTATCTCTGGCGCTTCCGCAAGGCCGGCCAGTTCGCCACCGCCCGCGCCAGCTGAGGTTTTTTATCAAATCTTCTTCACGCGAGCCGGCATCTGCTTCGCTCGAAAATGCTCTGACGCCGTCAGGGCTCCAGCACCAGCTTGCCGGCCGTGCGCCGGCTTTCCAGCGCCGCATGGGCGGCGCTCGCCTGTGCTAGCGGAAAACTGGTGCCGGGCAGCAGCTTGAGTTCGCCGGAGAGCGCGAGCGCAAACAAGTCGCCGAGCTCGCTGGCGAGGCGCGTGGGCGCCAGATGCGGCAGCAGCGAGAAGCCCGTGATCGTGCGATTGCCGAAGATCAACGTCTTCAGCGCTTCAGCATCCGGCCGGAAGTCGGCGAGCGAGAGCGGACCGTAGAGCACGAGGCGGCCGAAGGGCGCGAGCAGCGCCAGGCATTGCGCCGGGATGTCGCCGCCGGAGGCATCGAAGATCAGATCGGGACCGGCGCCACCAGTTGCGGCGCGAACCTGCTCGGACCAGTCGGCTTGCGTGTAGTCGACACCGGCATCGGCGCCCAGCTCTTGCGCGAGAGCCAGCTTCTCGGCCGAGCTCGCCATGGCGATGACCCGCTTTGCGCCGCCGCGCTTCGCCAGTTGGATCAGCAGGCTGCCGACGCCGCCGGCAGCGGCACTGATCAGGACAGTGCGCCCAGCCGACGGATGGCTGCGCAGCAGATGCAGCGCGGTCAGGCCCTGGACTTGCAATGCGACGGCAGCGGCGAAGGAGATCTCATCCGGTAGGCGCGCGACGGCATCGGCTTTGACCGCGACGTACTCGGCATAGCCGCCGCTCTGCACGCCGGCGACATAGAGCGCGGCGGCGATCCGGTCACCGACCGAAAGGTTGGTCACGCCTTCGCCTAGCGCCGCGATGGCACCGGCGATCTCGACACCGGGGATGAAGGGCAGCGGCGGCGTCACCGCATAACGGTCCTGTCGCATCATCACCTCGAAGAAATTGACGCCGACGGCGCCGACCTTGATCAGCACCTCGCCGGGGCCGGGTGAGGGCGTATCGACCTCGACGACCTCGAGCACTTCGGGGCCACCGAAGCGGCTGTACTGGACGGCTTTCATGGGCTGGCCTCACGCGAAAGGGATGAGCGTGGGCGGCGTTCTGGGCTAGGATGCCGGCTGATGACTACACACCGATTTGTGTGCTGCAGACCAAGAGGTGAGCATGGCCGATCCGATGAAGCGCCTGCCGATGCTGCCGGTCGAGCGGGCGCTCAAGGTGATCTCCGGCCGCTGGAAGGCCGTGATCCTCTACCAGCTCTTCGATGGGCCCAAGCGCCTGTCGGAATTGCAGAAGCGCATTCCCGCGATCACCCAGAAGGTGCTGATCCAGCAATTGCGCGAGATGGAGGAGCACGGCCTCGTCAGCCGCGAGGTCGTCGCGCAGGTGCCGGCGCGCGTCGACTATGCGGCGACGCCGCTCGGCCAGAGTCTTGCCCCGGTGATCGCGACGCTGTGCGACTGGGGGCGCCGCCATGCCGCCGATCTCGGCGAACTCGATACGCTGTCTGAATGCCGCTACCGCCCGGGAGCGCGGCCCGAGGCGGCCTGAGCGAAGACGCAGCCGTTCTGGCGAAATCTCAGAGCATGCTGGGCAGGACGCGGTCCGGCGGCTTGTGCCCGTCCATGAAGGTCTTGATGTTGACGATGACCTTCTCGCCCATATCGGCGCGGCCTTCATGCGTGGCCGAGCCCATATGCGGCAAAACCACGACGCGGTGCTGGCGGGCGAGCTTGAGCAGGCGCGGATTGACCGCCGGCTCGTGCTCGAACACGTCGAGCCCGGCACCGGCGAGCTCGCCGGCTTCCAGCATGCGCGAGAGCGCCGATTCGTCGACGATCTCGCCGCGCGCCGTGTTCACCAGGATGGCGTCGGGCTTCATCAGCTTGAGGCGGCGAGCAGAGAGCAGATGGTAGGTCGCCGGCGTGTGCGGGCAGTTGACCGAGACGACATCCATCCGCGCCAGCATCTGGTCGAGCGAATCCCAATAGGTCGCGTCGAGCGCCTCCTCGATGCGCGAATCGAGCCGGCGGCGGTTGTGATAGTGGATCGACAGGCCGAAGGCGGCGGCGCGCTTCGCCAGCGCCTGGCCGATCCGGCCCATGCCGACGATGCCGAGACGCTTGCCGGTGATGCGGCGGCCGAGCATCCAGTTCGGCGACCAGCCGGCCCATTCGTCGTCAGTGATGATGCGGGCGCCTTCGGCGATGCGCCGGGCGACGGCGAGGATCAGCGCCATCGTCATGTCGGCGGTGTCGTCGGTCAGCACGCCCGGCGTGTTGGTCACGGTGATGCCGCGCTGCACGGCGCTGGCGACGTCGATATTGTCGACGCCATTGCCGAAATTGGCGATCAGGCGCAATTGGTCGCCGGCTTGGGCGATCAGGGCGGCATCGATCTTGTCAGTCACGGTCGGGACCAGCACGTCGGCGGTCTTCATCGCCTCGACCAAAGCGGCCTGGCTCATCGGGGCGTCGTCGAGATTGAGCCTGGCGTCGAAGAGCTCGCGCATGCGCGTCTCGACCACGGCCGGCAGCTTGCGCGTGACCACGACCAGGGGCTTCTTCTTCGACATGGGCAGCTCCTTGAAGACCCCTCAGGCTCCGATATTGCCGGTACCGCGCTTGTTGGGCGCGACCAGTGGCCGCACTGTCGCCATTCCGCCTCAACCCCCCATTAACCGAGGCGCATCAGGAATTGAGTCGGACAGTTTCGACGATCGGCGGCCGTCTCGTTCTCTAGCAGCGTTGCGGCGGAACACAACCTGACCCTTTGGGGCGCAGTGCGCCACCGAACGGGCAGGGCGAGGAGTGGGTTGGATGACGGGTAAAGGAATGCGGGGTCGGCTCGGCCTTCTGCTTGCGGCGGCGGGCTTTGCCCTGCTGGCGACGTCGGGCACGGCGCAGGAGGTCGCGAACGGCCCGGTCTCCGGCCTGCCACTGCCGCGCTATGTCAGCCTGAAGTCGGACCGGGTCAATCTGCGCGAGGGCCCTTCCAAGGAGCACCGCACCAGCTGGGTGTTCCAGCGCGCCGGCCTGCCGGTCGAGATCACCGCCGAATTCGAGACCTGGCGCCGCGTGCGCGACGCCGACGGGACCGAGGGCTGGGTGCTGCACAGCCTGCTCTCAGGGCGTCGCACCGTTCTGGTCTCGCCCTGGTCGAAGAACAAGAGCGAGACCTTCTCGCTGCGCGAAACGACCAGCGAAAGCGCGCCGGTGGTCGCGACGCTGGAGCCCGGCGTCATCGCCAACGTGCAGTCCTGCCAGAATGCCTGGTGCCGCGTCACAGTCAGCAAGATCGCCGGCTATATCAAGCAGGACCGGCTCTGGGGCGTCTATCCGAACGAGAGCGTGCAATAGCGCTACGGCTCGGCAAAAGGCGAAAGGCCAAAGTTTGCGCTTCTGCCGCGTTCAGGCGCCGATCTTGCGCAGCCTGACGACGACGTCGACCCGGCTGATCTCGTAGCCGTCGGGCGCAGGAGGCAGTGCGGCGACGTCGACCGCCGAGGCCGGGATGTCGATGACCTTGTCCTCGCCGTCGACCACGAAATGGTGATGGTCGCTGTTGTCGGTGTCGAAGAAGGTCTTGGCGCCGTCGATGGCGAGCTCGCGCAGCAGGCCAGCTTGCGTGAACTGATGCAGCGTATTGTAGACCGTCGCGAGCGAAACCGGCACGCGTGCCTTCATCGCCTCCTCATAGAGCATTTCGGCGCTGATGTGACGGTCACCCTTGGCGAAGAGCAGCCAGCCGAGCGAGACGCGCTGACGCGTCGGCCGCAGGCCCACCCGGCGCAGCTTCTGGCGCACATCGTGGAAGGGGCAGCCCTGCCGTGCGTCCGATCCGTAGCCCTGGTCCTGCGTCTGGCCGTCCATGCCGCGCGTCGTCTCCATGAACCGTCCCATGATCGGGACATCATCGTTTAGATTCGATGTAAGGCCTTGGCTACCTAGCCGCAAGCATAGCGGCGCTGCTGACAGGCTTGGGCGTGGGATGTTGGCAGGAAACGGGCGCCTTTCCGGAGCGCTCACATGCCCGATACCGCCCTGCTCTGGCTGTTCTTCTCCCTCGTCTTGGGCGTCATCATCGTGCCGGGCATGGACATGACCTTCGTGCTCGCCAATGCGCTGGCGGGCGGGCGCCGGCTCGGACTTTGCGCCACGGCCGGTGTCGTCGCCGGCGGCGTGGCGCATGTCCTGGTCGGCGCCTTCGGCGTCGGTGCGCTGCTGAAGCTGGTTCCGGCGCTGTTCAACGTCCTGCTGCTCTCAGGCGCTGCCTATGTCGCCTGGATCGGGCTCGCTTTGCTGCGTAGCGGTGCGTCTCTGGGTGCCATTCCTGCGGCGCGGAGCCGCGACGCATCAGCGGCCTTCCGGCAGGGCATGCTGACCTGCCTGCTCAACCCGAAGGCCTATCTCTTCATGTTCGCGGTGTTCCCGCAGTTCCTGCGGCCGGAGGCCGGCGGAATCTGGCTGCAGGCGGTGATCCTCGGGGCGATCATCGCCGTGACACAGTTCGGCGTCTATGGTGGGCTGGCTATCGCTGCGGACGGCGGCAGGGGCGCGCTCGCCGGGCATCCCAGGGCCGAGGCCGCTCTCGGTCGTGTCGTGGGCGCGCTGCTGATCGTCGTCGCTGTGATCACGCTCGTCGAGGGCTGGCGCAGCCTCGCCGGCTGATCTTCCACGGCAGAGGCTGCCTTGCGCCCTTTCGTTCCGCAGCGACACCGTGTTAGGCACGGTGCATCGGGAGTTGGCCGCCGGATCTTGGCGGCCGCAAGGGAGTGAAGTCGGATATGGAGCGGCAATCGTCATTCAGCTACGAAGAGATCCTCGCTTGCGGGCGCGGTGAGCTCTTCGGGCCGGGCAATGCGCAGCTGCCGCTGCCGCCGATGCTGATGTTCGACCGTATCACGCAGATCGCGGAAGAGGGTGGCGAGCACGGCAAGGGCATGGTGCGGGCCGAGCTCGACGTGCGCCCCGACCTCTGGTTCTTCGGCTGCCATTTCAAGGGCGATCCGGTGATGCCGGGCTGCCTGGGCCTCGATGCGCTCTGGCAGCTCACCGGCTTCTTCCTCGGCTGGCTCGGCCTGCCCGGCCGCGGCCGGGCGCTCGGCGTCGGCGAGGTCAAGTTCGCCGACCAGGTGCTGCCTTCAGTCAAGCACGTCGTCTATGGCGTCGATTTCAAGCGCGTCTTCAAGTCCAAGCTGGTCCTCGGCATCGCCGATGGCTGGCTCGAAGCTGACGGGAAGCGTATCTATACGACGACCGATATGCGCGTCGGCCTGTTCAAGCCCGAAGCGGCCTGAGCAAAATAGCCTCGACGCCTTGCCTTCGCTGCCTGCGCAGTCCATGTGCGCGGGTAGCGATCTACCATAGGTCCGGGGTTGGCCTCCCGGCCCGTCACCAAAGAGCCGGAGAAGCAGCATGAGACGCGTTGTGGTCACCGGGATGGGCATCGTCTCGTCCATCGGCAACAATACGCAGGAAGTGCTGGCCTCGCTGCGCGAGGCCAAGTCCGGCATCTCCTATGCGGCTGATTTCGCCGAGCACGGCTTCCGCAGCCGTGTCGCCGGCGTGCCTTCGCTCGATCCCGCGACGGTGCTCGACCGCCGCGCCATGCGTTTTCATGGCGGCGGCTCGGCCTGGAACCAGGTCGCGATGGAGCAAGCGATCCGCGACGCCGGGCTGGAAGACAAAGAGATCAGCCATGAGCGCACCGGCATCATCATGGGTTCCGGCGGTCCCTCGACCCGCGCCCTGATCGACGCCTATGACAAGGCGCGCGAGAGCGGCTCGTCCAAGAAGGTCGGCCCCTTCGCGGTGCCCAAGGGCATGTCCTCGACCGCTTCGGCGACGCTGGCGACCTGGTTCAAGATCAAGGGCGTCAACTATTCGATCTCCTCGGCCTGCGCGACCTCGAACCATTGCATCGGCAACGCCTACGAGCTGATCCAGTGGGGCAAGCAGGATGTGATCTTCGCCGGCGGCTGCGAGGAGCTCGACTGGACGCTTTCCGTGTTGTTCGACGGCATGGGCGCGATGTCGTCCGACTTCAACGAGACGCCCGCGGTCGCCTCGCGCGCTTATGACGCGAAGCGCGACGGCTTCGTCATCGCCGGCGGCGCCGGCGTCGTCGTGCTGGAGGAGCTCGAGCACGCCAAGGCGCGCGGCGCCCGCATCTATGGCGAGGTCGTCGGCTATGGCGCGACGTCGGACGGCTACGACATGGTCGCCCCGTCCGGCGAGGGCGCCGAGCGCTGCATGCGCATGGCGCTTGATGGCGTGAAGGCCAAGATCGACTACATCAACCCGCACGGCACCTCGACCCCGGTCGGCGATGCCAAGGAGATCGAGGCGATCCGTACGGTCTTCGGCGCCGGCGAGAAGAGCCCGCCGATCTCGGCGACCAAGTCGCTGACCGGTCATTCGCTGGGGGCCACCGGCGTGCAGGAGGCGATCTACTCGCTCCTGATGCTCAACAACGACTTCATCTGCGAGAGCGCCCATATCGAGGAGCTCGACCCGGCCTTCGCCGACATGCCGATCGTGCGCAAGCGCATCGACAATGCCGGCCTCGGCTGCGTGCTCTCCAACTCGTTCGGCTTCGGCGGCACCAACGCCACCATCGTGATGAAGCGCCTCGAAGCCTGAGAGACCTTCGATAATTCTACCAGCGTGGCCGTGTGGCACGGCCGCCTGCGCTTCCGGTGCTCACGGACAAAGTCCGCTCCGCTCCGGTTCTCGGCAACCACGCCAGCCGACGCACGCTGGCGAATTCTTGGAAGGTCTCTCCGCCATGCTGTTCATGGTGATCGAGCATTTCGACCAAGCGCAGGTGAAGGAGATCTACACCCGCTTTCACAAGCATGGCCGGATGATGCCTGAGGGGCTGACCTATATCGACAGCTGGATCTCGGCCGATTTCGCCCGCTGCTTCCAGGTCATGCAGTGCGACGACGTCACCAAGCTGCAGGAATGGGTGCTGGCCTGGGGCGACCTCGCCCGCTTCGAGATCGTGCCGCTGGCGAGCTCGAAGGACACGGCCGAGGCCGTGAGGAAGCACCTCTGACGTGACAGGTGGCGTCTAGATGGCTATATGCTTTGTCTAGACGGGATATCCAGATGGCGTTCCACATTCGCGATCCGAGAACCGACAAGGCGGTGCGGCAGCTTGCAGCCCGCAAAGGCGTGAGTATGACCGAGGCCGTGCGTGAGGCCGTCGAAAGCGAGCTTTCGAAGCTCGATGAGGACAAGCGGCCGATGCTCGAGCGCATCCGGGATATCCAGGAGCGCGTCGCCGCTTATCCGAAGACCGGCTTGCAGGCCGACAAGGCGTTCTACGATTGGCTGTCGGGCGACGAATGATCTATGTCGATGCCTCGGCGATCGTCGCCATGATCCTTGGCGAGCCGGATGCAGCTGACATCGCCGCAGCGCTCGATGAGGGCGATGCCGCAATCACCTCGGCCTTGGCGATCTATGAGGCGTCGCTCGCGATCGCGCGGGTCAATGCCATCCCAGCGGCCCTCGCCAGGGAAGAGATCCATCTCAGCTTGAGCCGAATGTCGATCGCCGTCACGCCGATCGACGAGAGCCAAGGCGATATCGCCGTGTCCGCCTTCGATCGTTTCGGCAAGGGGCGCCACCCGGCTGCTCTGAACATGGGCGATTGCTTCGCTTATGCCTGTACGGTCGTCCATGACGCCCGCATCCTGTTCAAGGGGCAGGATTTCAGCCAAACAGACCTGCCTTCCGCCCGCTCCGGTCCGTAAACACGAATAGTGGTTCCCATGCTCCCCCTGATGCACAACAAGCGCGGCCTCGTCATGGGCGTCGCCAACCAGAACTCGATCGCCTGGGGCATTGCCCGGACCCTGCATGCGCATGGCGCCGAGATGGCCTTCACCTATCAGGGCGAGGCGCTGGGCAAGCGCGTCAAGCCGCTGGCCGAGAGCATCGGCTCGAAGCTGGTGATCCCCTGCGATGTCGAGGACGTCGGAACCGTCGATGCCGCCTTCGCCGCGATCGACGAGGCCTGGGGCGGCGATCCCGAGCGCAATACGCTCGACTTCCTGATCCACGCCATCGGCTTCTCCGACAAGAACGAGCTCAAGGGGCTCTATGCCGACACCAGCCGCGAGAACTTCTCGCGCACCATGGTGATCTCCTGCTTCTCGTTCACCGAAGCCGCCAAGCGCGCTGCCGCGCGCATGCCGAGCGGCGGCAGCATGATCACGCTGACCTATAGCGGCTCGAACCGCGTGATGCCGAACTACAACGTCATGGGCGTCGCCAAGGCGGCGCTGGAGGCGAGCATGCGCTATCTCGCCGCCGACTACGGGCCAAAGGGCATCCGGGTGAACGCGCTCTCGCCCGGGCCGGTGCGCACGCTGGCTGGGGCCGGCATCTCGGACGCGCGCGCCATGTACTCCTGGCAGCGCGCCAACTCGCCGCTGCGCAAGTCGGTGACGCTGGAGGAGATCGGCGGCTCGGCGCTCTACTATCTTTCCGATCTCTCGGGCGGCGTCACCGGCGAGGTCCACCATATCGACGCCGGCTACCACATCACCCAGATGCCGGTGCTGGAGGGCTTGCGCGCTGCCGACACCGGCAACGGCGACTGAGCGAGGCTCTTTCGCCGCTCCTCGAGCGGGGCTATCCTTCAGGCTGGTGGAACCTGGGGCGTGCGCCATTGGTTCGGTCAGTGAGCCATGGAGGACGCTCATGGTCACGGTGAAATACGAGATCGTCCAGCACGATGGCGGCTGGGCCTACAAGGTCGGCGACGCTCTTTCGGAGACCTTCCGCTCGCATGATGCAGCGTTGAAGGCGGCGAACAAGGCGGCTGCCCGCCAGAAGCGGCCGGGCGTCACCGATGGCATCGTCTATCAGGACGCCAAGGGCGAATGGCACGAAGAGCTGGCCGATGGCCGTGACCGGCCCAATACCCGGATCGTTGACGGCGGCTGAGCCGGACCTCACCGCTGTGTGAAGAAGGTCAGCAGCACCTTGCCCTTCTCACCGAGCAGGCAGAGGAAGCGGCGCGGCTTGTCGGATTTGTCGGTCTTCAGATAGGCCTCGCCCATGATGATGCGCGTCACCGGCGTGTCCTCGACCTTGGTCTCCGCCACCGCAACGGTCAGCCCGTCCTCATCGATATAGATGTCCTTGATCTCGGGCTCACGCGCCGTCAGCGCCGCCATCGCCGTCGCCTTGCAGGCGGAGAGCTCGGGCGAAGACGGCTTTTCCGGGGTGGCGGGGGAAGTGGGTGCGGCGTTCTGGGCGCAGGCCGGAGCCGCGAACAGGGCGAAAAGCGCAGCAGTGCAGATGGTCTTGCGGAGCATGTGAACCTCGGTTGTTGCCGAGGTTCAACGCGGCTGCGGCTGCCGGGTTCAATTCCGATGGCTGACGCCTGAGGCCGCGGTCAGCTGCCCAGCGCCTGCTTCAGGTCGGCGATCAGGTCGTCGGGATGCTCAAGCCCGATCGAAAGGCGAACCAGCCCGTCGCCGACGCCCATGCTGGCGCGCACCTCGGGCGTGAAGCGCTGGTGTGTCGTCGTCGCCGGATGCACGATCAGGCTCTTGGCGTCGCCGAGATTGTTGGAAATCCGGATCAGCCTGAGCTTGTTGAGAAAGCGGTAGGCTGCATCCTTGCCGCCTGCGACCTCGAAGGCGATCAGCGTCGAGGGGCCGCTCATCTGCCTGGCGATGATGTCGGCCTGCGGATGGTCGGGGTCGCCAATGAAGGCGACATGCGGCAGGTCCTTGCGGCCCTTCAGCCAAGCGGCGACTGCCGTCGCGTTCTGTGCCTGCTGGCGGATGCGCAAGGGCAGCGTCTCCAGCGACTTCAGCATCACCCAGGCGTTGAAGGGGGACAGCGCCGGACCGGTCTGGCGCAGATAGGTCTGGATATCGGCTTCGATCAGCGCCTTCGAGCCGAGGATCAGCCCGCCGAGGCAGCGGCCCTGGCCGTCGATGTGCTTGGTGGCGGAATAGACGACGAGATCTGCACCCAGTTCGAGCGGACGCTGGAACAGTGGGGTCGCGAAGACATTGTCGACGACGAGGATGACACCGGCCTCTTTGGCGATCGCGGCGACGGCGGCGATGTCGATCACCTCCAGCGTCGGATTGGCTGGGCTCTCCAGGAAGAAGAGCTTGGTGTTCGGCTTGATCGCGGCACGCCAGGCGGCAGGATCGGTGCCGTCGACCAGCGTCGACTCGACGCCGTAGCGCGGCAGGTGGTCCTCGATGACGTAGCGACAGGAGCCGAACAGGGCGCGCGCCGCGACGACATGGTCGCCGGCCCGGACCGGCGCCATCACGGCGGCGGTGACGGCCGCCATGCCGGTCGCGGTGGCGCGGCAGGTCTCAGCGCCCTCGAAGGCGGCCATGCGCTGTTCCAGCATGGCGACGGTCGGATTGGAGAGGCGCCCATACTGGAAGCCGGGATCGGTGTTGAGGAAGCGGCCCTCGGCCTGCTCGGCGCTGTCATAGACATGGCCTTGCGTCAGAAACAGCGCTTCGGAGGTCTCGCCATATTGCGAGCGCATGGTGCCGGCGTGGACGAGCAGGGTTTCGGGATGCAGCGCTGTCGTGCCCGTCGCGTCGTTCGCCATGAGATGTCGTCCGGTTCGTTCGATATAACGGACGAAGGGAATATCACTGTCGCCCGCGTTCGTAAAGGCGAACGAATTTTCTGCGTAGGGAACGGCCGACAACCTGCCCGGCTACCTTGGTCCTTCTCGCCCCGTGACATAGATCAGCGCGATGATCGCCGTTATCGCCCTGTTGTCGTTCATCTGCATCGCCCTCCCGATCGGTTTCGCCTGGCGTCTATGGCGCCTGGAGCTGCCGACCCGCTTGGGCTGGCTGATCGTGCTGGCCGAAACCGCAGTGCTCGTCGGGCTCATCCTGTTGCTCGGCCGGTGGGACATCGCCGGCCTATGGACGCGGATGGCTCTGGCTGCGCTGCTCGTCGGCGCGGCCCTCGTCTCGGCGTTCCGGCATTTGCGGCGGCCATGGTGGGAACAGGATGCTCTATCGGTCTGGCGCGGTCATGGTCTGCCGCTGGCCTCGCTCGCGCTGTTCGGCGCTGCGCTGGTCTATGTGACGGGCTGGGGAGGCATGGCGCGGCACGAGCCACGTGCCCTGACCTTCCCGCTGCAAGGTGGATGGTTCGTGGTCGCGCAGGGCGGCGGCATCGGCATCCTGAACCATCATGCGAGCCATCCGGCGCAGCGCCATGCGCTCGACATCACCGCGGTCGACGCGGCGGGGTTCCGGGCTGCGGGCCTCTTGCCGGAAGACCCGGCTCGCTATGCCATCTTCGGCAAGACCGTGGTCAGCCCCTGCGCGGGAACCGCGACGGCGGCCGTCGACGGCCTGCCCGACCTGCCGCCGCCGACTGCGGATCGCGCCAATCCTGCGGGCAATCATGTGGTCCTCGCTTGCGGCGAGCTGCAAATCGAGCTTGCCCATCTGCGCAAGGGAAGCGTTGTGGTCGAGGTCGGCCGACAGATCGCAGCCGGCGCAGCGATCGGGCAGGTCGGCAACTCCGGCAACAGCACGGAACCGCATCTACATATCCACGCGGTCGATCAGCGCTCCGGCGCGGGCGTGCAGATGTCCTTCGATGGGATCGTTCCTATCCGCAACACGTTCTTTGCGCGGTAACTGTGGGCGATCGCGATCATCGCTGTCGATCCGGCCGGCGAGACCGAGCCGTTTCTCGGTCGGGAAACGGAGGAACCCAACGCATTGGCAACCTTTGATTGGTAGTTGGAGGCGGGCACAACTGAGGCCCTGATCCGCGATCCGCCGACGGGTCGAATGGGAGACCGTGATTGAAGCGCTTCATCTCGTGGTGGTGCTCGCTGTTCGGCCTCAGGGATC
The DNA here is from genome assembly GCF_050275675.1 of Allobosea sp. NPDC003192. Lineage (NCBI taxonomy): Bacteria > Pseudomonadati > Pseudomonadota > Alphaproteobacteria > Hyphomicrobiales > Alloboseaceae > Allobosea > Allobosea sp. NPDC003192. Next base: position 96,829 of record NZ_JBNNPK010000019.1, on the reverse strand, counting down.
AGGTCCTGATCAATCTGGTCACGGCCATCGTCGCCGCGGCCGCCTTGATCTGGCTGGCCGGGACAGTGCTGTCCATCGTGCTCGGTTTGAGCTTTCGAGCGCTTATCTGAAGCCATGGCCATGAAGCTGCTCCTTCGCGGGTCGATCGTCGCCCTTCTGGCAATCGTCGCACCGCATGCTTCCGCCAAGAGGCTGGAATTGCCCTCGGCTGCGCCGGTCGCGCCGAAGGAGCTCGCCATTCCGCGCGCAAGCGAGCGCTTTGCGCCCCATGAAGCGTTGCACGGCTCGTTCAGTTCGCCCGCGCATTGCGCCGGCGTTCCCGGGGGCTTCTGGATCGAGCTCGGCGGCAAGGGCGATTGCCTGCGCAGCTATGCGCAGGGCTTGAGGGCGACGGAAAATCCGACGGTCTTGGTCTATTTTGGCGGCGATGTGCTTCTGAAGACGAAGGAGGGCGTCCGCTTCGTCGGGGCAGGCTACGAGCGACAGTCGCCGGAGCTGATCGAGCGCGACATGGCACGCTGGTCGGAGCGGGCGGGTGTCCCGGCGATCTTCTCTGCTCGCCCCGGCCTATTCGGCTCCTCGGGCGATCACAATCAGCGTCGCGAACTGCGCGAGGTCATGCTGATGGAGCGCGCGCTCGACGCGATCAAGCAGCGCCATCGCGTCTCGACCTTCATTCTGGTTGGGCAATCGGGCGGCGGGCACATTGCCGCGTCCCTGCTCAACCGGCGGCGCGACGTCTCGGCAGTAGTCCTGTCGTCAGCCCTGTTGTCCGTGCGCGAGGTGACCGACCATTGGAACAAGCGGCGCACAGTCCAGAGTGACGGGGCTGCGCTCTACGATCCGATCGATCACCTTGGTGGCATTCGGCGCGATCCCAAACCGCGGATTCTCGTCCTGTCCGATCCTCAGGACCGGGTCGTGCCCTATCCGAGCCAACTGACCTATGTCCGCCGCTTGAAGGCCGCCGGCTTCGAGCCGCAGCACATCCTGCTGTCCGCCGCTGACAAGAATCATCATGCGTTGGCACGCCATGGCCGCCGCGCCGCCGAGCTGATTGCCCGCGGGGAGCAGATCGGCGCGATCAGGGCGGCGCTGGAGGGATTGGGGACGCAGCCATCCGAGTGAGCTCACGGACGAGTGCGGAGGTCTCAGTCCGTTTCGATAGCCCAGAGGCGAAGTCCAGCCTCAGATGTTCAGGGCCTCGGCGGGAATAACGACTTCGCCATCCTCCTTGGTGAACGGACCGATATCCGGGTTCGGCAGGATCTTCAGGACCTCTTCCGAAGGCCGGCAGAGCCTTGTCCCCTTGGGCGTCTCGACGATCGGGCGATTGATCAGGATGGGATGGGTCAGCATGGCATCGACGAGCTGATCGTCGGACCATTTCGCATTCCCCAGGTCGAGCTCGGCATAGGGCGTGCCCTTCTCGCGCAGGAGATCGCGCACGCTGGTTCCCATGGCCGCGATCAGGTCGAGGAGCCGAGCACGGCTTGGCGGCTGCTTGAGATACTCGACGATGACGGGCTCCTCGCCGCTCTGCCGGATCATGGCGAGGGTGTTACGGGAGGTGCCGCAGTCCGGATTGTGGAAGATCGTGATCGTCATGGCAGTTCCTCGGCGGTCTGGATCGCTGCAGCGTCGGCCGGCGCCTGTAGTAACCAGCTCATCGCGGCAAAGGCGGAAATCGCGCCAGCGAGTTCGGCCAGGATGAACCCCGGCAGGTCGGCCGCGCGGATTCCGGAGAATGTGTCGGTAAAGGACCGTGCGATCGCCACCGCGGGATTGGCGAAGGAGGTCGAGGCCGTGAACCAGTAGGCCGCACAGATGTAGAGGCCGACCAGCCAGGGGACGGCTTTCCGCTCGAAGCGCAGGCCGGCCAGGATCGTCGCGGCGAGGCCGAAACTCGCCACTCCTTCCGAGAGCCATTGGACCTCTCCGAAACGGATCTTGTGGGAGGCCTGAAGCAGCGGCAGCGCGAACATCGCATGGGCGAGGACGGTGCCGGCGATGGCGCCCGCGACCTGGCCGAGGGCGTACAATCCCGCCTCCCGGCGCGCCAGGTCGCCCCTGAGGGCGAAGATCAAACTGATCGCCGGATTGAAATGCACTCCGGAGATCAGCCCCAGCGTGGTGATGAGGACGACAAGCATCGCACCGGTCGCCAGTGTGTTGGCGAGCAAAGCCAGCGCCGCGTCGCGGGCGAGCGCCTCCGCCATGACCCCGGAGCCGACGACCGTCGCCACGAGAAACGCCGCGCCGGCGGTTTCGGCTGCAAGCCGTTGGGGGAGCGGGCTGGTCACGGCGCCGCCAGCTCGCAGCACGTCGCAAGAGCTGCGACGGCAGGGGCGCAGACCTCCGGGTGCCCTTGGCAGCAATCGCGCATCAGGAACGCGACGAGAGCGGACAGCGCGGGATAGGCCGCATTGTAGATGATCGAGCGCGCCTCCCGACGGGACTGGATCAGGCCGGCCTGTTCGAGATGGTTGAGGTGGAAAGAAAGGCGCGACGAGGAGGCGCCGACCGCTTCTCCGATCGCGCCGGCCGCAAGACCGGCCGGTCCGGCTGTCACCAGAAGTTGGACGACGCGCAGCCGGGTTTCCTGCGACAGGGCGGAGAAGGCTTTAAGGGCGTGCGCTTCGGTCACTCTTATCTCAATATCTCAAGAATTATTGAAATTAATGTAGCGCAAGATGAATCGCGAAGCCAGCCTTGCGTCGATCGATTTTCAGGGCGATGCCCTGCTCGGAGCTCTCCTGGATGCGCTGGAGCCTCACGCCTCCAAGCCGCTGCTGCCCGACTATACCGAGCGCACGATCCAGCCGGGCTATCATGTGACCGAGGTCAAGGCCGGCGCCTTCGTCACGCTCGACTGCGGCGGCAATCCCGATCGCTGGCAGGAGACCATTGTGCAGATCGAGGATATGCCGTCGCAGGATGGGCGCGGTCCTATGCTCGCCGGCAAGTTCCGCGCGATCCTCGATCAGGTCGCAGGGCGGATCGTCCTTGCACCGGAGGCGCGTCTGACTTTCGAGATCGGTAGGCCGGACGAGCCGATGCGGGTTTTCGATGTCGCCGCACTCCAAGCACGGGACGGTCGCGTCATCCTGCGCTCGGCGGCTCGGTCTGCCCTCTGCAAGCCGCGTCATCGAGTGGTGCAACAGGCAATCGGTTCGGCCTGTTGTAACGTCTTTGCGTCTAAGTCGAATTGCTGCTGACGGCGATAGCCTGCTCAGATCGCCGCGCCGTCGCTGACGATGTCCGCGCCGAGATCGATGCGCACGGCCCGCACGATCTCGACTTCCGCTTCCGCTCCGCGCCGGCGCGGATGAGGGGCCGTGATCCTGTGCTCGGCGATGATCTGGCCGGGCGCGCCGGAGAGCACCACGACCCGGTCGGCGAGATAGGCGGCCTCGTCGATGTCGTGGGTGACGAACAGCACGGTCTTGCCGGTCCGCTGCCAGACCCGGATCAGCTCGTCCTGTAGTGTCTCGCGCGTCAGCGCGTCGAGCGCCGAGAACGGCTCGTCCATCAGGAGAATCTCGGGCTCGACCGCAAGTGCCCGTGCCAGCGAGACGCGCTGGCGCTGGCCGCCGGAAAGCTGGTGCGGCCAGCGCTGAGCGAGCTGTCCGAGGCCGACGAGATCGAGCATCTCCTGCGCCTTGGCGAGACGTTCAGCGCGCGGCACCTGGCCTTCGAGGCCGAAGCCGACATTGGCGATCACGCTGCGCCAGGGCAGCAGCCGCGAATCCTGGAAGACCAGCGCGACCGGCCGGCGGGTATTGTCCTTCGCATTGATCACGACCTCGCCGCCGCTCGGCCTGGCGAGACCGGCGATGACGCGCAGCAGCGTTGACTTGCCGACGCCGGAGGGGCCGACGATGGCGAGGAACTCGCCACGTTCGACGAAGAGGTTCAGCTTGTGCAGCACCTCGGTCGCTTCGCCGTCGCGGGTGAAGGTGAGCGACAGCTCCTTGATGTCGATCACGCTTTCCAACGCAGCACCCATCCCTGGAAGGCGACGAACAGCGTGTCGAGCAGGCCGTAGAGCGCCGCCATGGTCAGCATGTAGATGACGACGAGGTCGGTCGCGAGCAGGCTGGAGGCCTGCATCATGCGCTGGCCGACGCCGGCGACGCCGAAGATCTCGGCCGCGACCACCGCCATCCAAGCCTGGCCGAGCGCCGTGCGCACGCCAATGAGGATGCCCGGCAGCGCGGCCGGCAGCAGGATCTTGGTCAGGCGCTGGAGCGGCGAGCGGAAGCCGAAGGCGTCGGCAACCTCGATCAGGTCGCGGTCGACGCCGCGGATCGCGCCTTGCGCCGCGAAGAAGACGATCCAGAACACGCCGATGGCGATGATGAACACCGCCGCCTGCGGATTGACGCCGAACCAGATGATCGCGAACGGCACCCAGGCAAGGCCGGGGATCGGTCGCAGCAGCCTGACCACCCAGGCGGTCGTCTCCTCGGCGATCTTGGACATACCGGTGAAGACGCCGAGCGCGATGCCGAGGCCGGCGCCGGTGAAGAGGCCGATGAAATAGTGGCCGAGCGAGCCCATGATCGCCGAGAGCCAGGCACCGGACTTCACCTCGCGCAGGAAAGCAGCCGGCAGGGCGCTCGGTCCCGGCAGGAAGGCCGGGTTGACCAGGCCGAAATAGGGGATCGCCTCCCAGACCAGGAGGAAGGCGACGAGGCCCGTCAGGGCAAGGGCCGGAGCCCGCAGCGAACGCAAGTCTTTAAGCCCCGTCAGCCCTTGATGGCGCGCTCGTAATACTGCGTCTCGAACAGGCCGTCGAACGGAAGTTCCTTCTCAAGCGAGCCGAGCTTGACCTGATAGGCCTGCATGGCGCGGGCCGGCTCGATGATCTTGCGCGGGTCGATCTCGAAGCGTGTCGCGGGCGAGGTCAGCGCCTTCTCGATCAGAGCGGGATCGACGATGCCCTTGCCGAGCGCGGCGCCGACATGAGGCGCGGCCTTGGCGGGCGTCTTCACCAGCACCTCGGCGGCCTTGACCAGGCCGGACACCAACCCCTGAACGGCGGCGGCGTTCTTGGTGACGAAGGCGCCGGAGACGGCGACGACCGTGCCGGGCTGGCCCGGGAAGACATCCTCGCCGCCCGCGATCAGCTTGATGCCGGGATTGCGGGTCTGGATGATGGTCAGCGCCGGCTCGCGCACGATCGCGCCCTCGACGGCGCCGGCGAGCACGGCCTGCTGCGTCGCGTCGATGCCCATCGGCACGATCTCGACATCGGCCTTGTCGGCCTTGGCGACCTCCCAGAGCCAGTATTGCAGCACGGTGTTGGGCACCGAGCCGGCCGGCTGGGTGGCTAGGCGCGCCGGCTTGCCGGTCGCGGCCTTGTGCGCCTTGAAGGCGGCGGCAGCGCTGGTGCCGGTGGTGAAGAATTTCGCCAGGGCCGGGGCGGCGACGAAGACGTTCTCGCCGGTCGCGGTCGAGGCGACGACGCGAATGTCGACGCCGCGCGAGCGGGCGACGGCGAGCGGGGCGACGCCGGCGACATAGAGGTCGATCGTGCCCGAGGCGAGCGCCTGGATCATGTTGGGACCGGATTCGAACACCGTGAAGGTCGGCGTGATGCCGGCCTGTTTCAGCCAGCCCTCGCCATTGGCGACGAAGATCGGGGCGGTGCCGATGATCGGGATGTAGCCGATGCGGGCAGGAACCGCCTCCTGGGCGCGAGCGCCGGTAAAGGGCAGCGCTGCGGCGAGCGACGAGCCGGCAAGCAGGAACTGGCGGCGGTCCATGATCTAATTCCCCAGACGGTGTGTGATATCTAGCCTATTGACGTCTGATAAAAGGATTTTCTATCTAAAGACAAGTATCGCCCTTCAAAAAGAAGAAAATTCTCTGTTGCCTGGCATGGGCAAAGAGTTTTTTCTCCATCGCCATGGATCGAGAGATGGACGCCATCGACCGCAAGATTCTGACCGTGCTGCAGGCTGACGCCAATATCTCGATCGCGGAGCTCGCCGATCGGGTCGGGCTGTCGCAGACGCCGTGCTGGAAACGCATCCAGCGCCTCGAGCAGACCGGGGTGATCATCAAGCGCGTCGCGCTGGTCGCGCCGGAAAAGATCGGTCTCGGCCTCACCGTCTTCGTCCAGATCGAGACGGCCGACCATTCCGGCCCCTGGCTGGAGAAGTTCGCCCAGAGCGCCGCGGCGATGCCGGAGGTGATGGAGTTCTACCGCATGGCCGGCGATGTCGACTACATGCTGCGCGTCGTCGTCGCCGACATGGCCGCCTACGACACCTTCTACAAGAAGCTGATCGAGACGATCCCGCTCAAGAACGTCACCTCGCGTTTCGCCATGGAACGGATCAAGGCGACAACGGCCTACAAGGTGCCGGACCTGCCGAAGGCTTCTTGATCGACAAGCAGGCGCAGGGAACCCCTCTCCTGGAAGGAGAGGGGCAGGGGTGAGGTGTTCGGACTGAAAACGTTGTCCTGAACCTGACCGCGCGGTGAGCGATCGCGGAGCTGGTCGAACCGCCTACACCTCACCCTACCCTCTCCTTACAGGAGAGGGTTCCCGCGCTTCTATTGTCGTCGGCTCAGATGACCGCAACGCAGCCCCATCAAGCGGCGCAAGACCCTTGCCGAATGCGCCTTGCTCCCGCATGAACGCTCCCGGATTTCTCGAACGGGGCGTGCCCATGTCCAGCTATGTCATCGATCAGCCGAAGGTCGCCGTGATCCCGGTGGCCGGCGGCGGGCTCTTCCCTGTACGCCGCATCTTCTGCGTCGGCCGCAACTACGCCGAGCACACCCGCGAGATGGGCGGCGATCCCGATCGCGAGGAGCCGTTCTTCTTCACCAAGCCGTCCGACGCCGTGCTGACCGGTGGCGCCGACATGCCCTATCCGCCCAAGACCGCCGACCTGCACCACGAGATGGAGCTGGTCGTCGCGATCGGGACCGGCGGCAAGGATATCGCCGAGTCCGACGCGCTCTCCCATGTCTTCGGCTATGCCGCCGGCTTCGACATGACCCGCCGCGACCTGCAGGGCGCCGCCAAGAAGGCCGGCAAGCCCTGGGACATGGGCAAGGGCTTCGATTCCTCGGCGCCAATCGGCGAGATCGTCCCCGCTGCCAAGGCCGGACATCCGGCTGAGGGGCTGATCGAGCTCAAGGTCAACGGCACGGTCCGGCAGAGCTCCGATCTCGCCAAAATGATCTGGAACGTGCCGGAGACGATCTCCTATCTCTCCGGCTTCGTCACGCTGGCGCCGGGCGACCTGATCATGACCGGCACGCCCGAGGGCGTCGCCGCCGTCGTCAAGGGCGATCTGCTCGAAGGCGTGATCGCCGGTGTCGGCACCGTCCGCACCAAGATCGTCTGAGCGCCCGGCTCCAGGAGAACTGCAATGCCTTTGACCACCGAAGCCTCCGGCGTCTTCCCGATCGCGCCGACCCCGTTCAATTCGGACGGCAGCGTCGACTGGACTTCGGCCGACCGGCTGTTCGAGTTCTATCACGGCATCGGTTCGGACGGTGTCACCGTGCTCGGCATCATGGGCGAGGCGCCCAAGCTCGAGCCGGAGGAATCGATCGGCCTGGTCAAGCGCGCGGTCGCCAAGATGGGCGGTAAGCCGATCATCGTCGGAGTCTCCGCTCCGGGCTTTGCGGCGATGCGCTCGCTGGCGCGGCAGGTGATGGAATTGGGCGCCGGCGGCGTGATGATCGCCCCGCCGACGAACTTGCGCACCGACGACCAGATCACCGGCTATTACGCGCAGGCGGTCGAGGCGATCGGCACCGATATCCCCTTCGTCATCCAGGACTATCCTCTGACGCTCTCGGTGGTGATGACCCCGGCGGTGATCCGCAAGATCATTCAGGACAACCCGTCCTGCGTGATGCTGAAGCATGAGGACTGGCCGGGCCTCGAGAAGATCTCGACCCTGCGCAAGTTCGAGGCGGAAGGGACGCTGCGACGCGTTGCGATCCTGACCGGCAATGGCGGGCTGTTCCTCGATTTCGAGATGGAGCGCGGCGCCGACGGCGCCAACACCGGCTACGCCTTCCCGGAACTGCTGATCGACGTGGTCAAGGCCAGCAAGGCCGGCCGCCGCGACGACGCGCACGACATCTTCGACGCGCACCTGCCGCTGCTGCGCTATGAGCAGCAGCAGGGCGTCGGCCTCGCCGTGCGCAAATATGTGATGATGAAGCGCGGCATCCTCGCCAGCGACGCGCAGCGCAAGCCGGGTCCCGGCCTGACCGCGGCGGCGAAGGCCGAAGTCGACTACCTGCTCGGCCGCCTGGCAAAGCACGATCCGCGCGCCAAGATCTGACCGCAGCCAACACGCAGACGGCGGCACCGAGACGGTTTTCCGGTGCCGCCGAGCGGCGAAATCTCTGCCAATTCGCCAGGCGATGTTCTATTGTCACCCGGTCCTTACCGGGAGGCGTGCGATGGCCTACGCCAAGATTCCGCTGAGCTGGGACCAGTTGAGAGCCGGCTACAAGACGTATAATGCCGAGGACTTTCCGCTCGAAATCAAGAACCAGCTGAAAACATGGAATGATCAGGTCGAGAAAGACAACGACGAGATCAAAAAGAACAACGAGCTGATCGAGCAGCAGAACCGGGCGGCCGGCATCGACCCTGACAAGGGCAAGAAACCGCTCAAGGGCAAGAATACGTCCTGCGTGATGCAGCTCAGCCTGGGGCTGAACAGCACCGCCGACACCGTGCCTCAGAATGGCGCCAAACTGCGCCAGAATACCTATCTGATGGGCCAGTACATGATCCTGTCGGTCGACGAACTGCACGACTGGCTCGACTGGCAATACGGCCGGACGGATGCGGTTCCCAAGGGCGATCTGTCGTCGATCAAGGGCAAGCGCGGCATCCTCGTGATGGGCAGCGCCCATGTCGAGTTGTGGGATGGCGACAAATGGCTGCAAGCCATGGATTCGCGCTTCACCAGCGGCGCCAGCGCCTTTCCCTACTGGTTCTGGGAGGTCAATGACGGCGCTGCGGCGGGTGGGAGTGCGCTCCCCGCCTGGCTGCTCGGCTGGTGGGAAGTCTATGACGGCAACTACTATTATTACCATTTCGCCGGGTCGGGCCGCGTCACCTATATCAAGAGCAAGGTCGCCTCGCGCGGCGCCCCGGCGCCGAAGGCACCCGCCAATGTCGGCAAGGCGGTGATGGACGAGGCGGTCCACGGGCCGATCGTTACCTGGGCCAAGATCGGCAAGACGCCGGCGACGGTCGAGAAGTTCACGCGCCTCAACTGGACCAGCGAGACCGACATGAACGGCCGCTCGAACAATTACGGCGAGCTCTATGCTCGCCGTCGGCCGGAATAGGGGACGGGCCGGCGCTGCTCGCGGTGACGGCTCGCAGCAGCGGGATGGCCATCAGACGGCAACACCGGGGATCGGTGGCTTGCAGGCGCTCAGTTCGCCAGCTGCCCCAGCCGGTCGAGCGCCGGGCCAAAACCGTTCAACGCGATGTTGAACGAGACCACGTCGTTGTTCGACAAATTGAGCGCGGCTGCGGTCAACGTCTTGCCGCCCTTCATCGCGTCGGTCGCGACGGTCGGGAAGGAGATCGGCAGCAGGCAGCCCGACGGCACGCAGGTCGAGAAGCGCAGGCCCTGGCCGAGGTCTTTCTGGTCGAGCTTGAGCACGGCGCCGTTCTCGAGCTTGAGCCCGAACGGCATCAGGATCGTGCCCTCGGCGCGGCCGTCTTTCGGTGCCCGCAATTCGATGGCGAAGACGCGCTGATTGGTGCGGCTGTCGCCTTGCGATTGGCTCAGCACGCAGAGCTTCTGACCGTCGGTGATGCGGCAATCCACCGTCCAGTCGCCATAGACCTCGTTGACCGCCGAGGCGCCGTTCGGAAGCTGTGCCGCAGCCGCGGCAGGCTGGCTCACATTCGGTGCAGCGGCTGGAGCCTGCGCCGTTGCGGGGCGCGCCGGAGGGCTGGTCGGGCGGGCTGGGGGATTCGCCGTGGCCGGACGCGCCGCAGGACGTGCTGCCGGAGCAGGGCGCACCGCCGGTGCGCGCGGAGTTGGCTCCGCATCCTCGGCTTGCTCGGTCGCGGGCGCTTCGGTCTGGGCGAGGGCGGAGGCGACAGGCAGGCTGATCCAGCCAGCGAGCAGGGCGATCCCGAAAATAAGGTTTGCTTTGGTCACGTCAGAAGCTCTCGTTGCAGCAGCCGGCCGGCGCGGCTGGGATGCGGTTAGGGCATTCGAGTGATGCAAGCAAGTTATCATGGCAGATGAGTCGTGTTGTTGCTTCTTATCTGCTGCAGTGTAGTTTTTAATTATTATAAGTAAGAGGCCATTGTGTAAGAAATAACGATTCGTGTGGCGGCTTCGACCTAAAGCAATTTAGCGCCGGCCAGCCAGGCCGGCGCCCTGTCGCGCGTTGTGGCCGACTCAGGCCTTTTTCTCGTCGGCAAGCTTGGCCACCCGGCGCAGCGAGAGCAGATAGCCCTGCGTGCCGAAGCCGGCGATGACGCCGTCGGCGCGCAACGACATGTAGGAATGGTGCCGGAAGCTCTCGCGCTTGTGCACGTTCGAGATGTGGCACTCGATCACCGTGCCGTCGAAGGCGTTGAGCGCGTCGAGGATCGCGACCGAGGTGTGGGTGAAGGCGCCGGGGTTGATGACGATGCCGACGGCCTGCTCGCGCGCTTCGTGGATCCAGTCAATGATCTCGTATTCGCGGTTCGACTGGTGGAAGCGGATCTCGAGATCGAGCTCCTTGCCCAGCGTCCGGCAGGCGTCCTCGACATCGGCCAAGGTCTCGGAGCCGTAGATGTGCGGCTGGCGCTTGCCGAGCAGGTTCAGGTTAGGGCCGTTGAGGACGTAGACGAGGCGGGACATGGGTACTCCGGAAGTGATGCGGGCAGCATGTTGCTTTTATCCGGGACGGACGCAACATGGCGAGTGCTGCCGCAGCGTCATGGCGGCGTTGCCGAGGGGGAGACGATGGGAGCGTGGCGCAGTCTCGCTTTGGGTTTGTCCATCGCTGCTCAGTTCGGCGCTGGCGCCCTGGCGCAGCCGGCGGTTCCAGCCGAGATCGCCAAGGTGCGCGCCGAAATTCGGGATACCTGTGGCGGTCGCGCGACGTTCAAGCCGGGCTTCCAGCGGAGTGCCGATTTCAACGGTGACGGCCAGCCCGACTATCTGCTCGATTATGGCCAGTCCGAATGTGTCGGCGGGTTCTCGACCAATCCGTTCTGCGGTTCGGCCGGCTGCACGCTCGACATTCTGATTTCGAGCGGTGGTGGCTACCGGCAGGCTTACGGTAGCAACGTCCAGGGCTGGTCGCTCGGCCAAGCTGGCGGCAGGTCTGTGCTGGTGCTGTCTCTGCATGGCAGTGCCTGCGGCCGCTCCGGCCACATGGGCTGCCAGCGCCGGCTCGTCTGGAACGGCGACACATTCGTCGCCGCCGACCGGCGCTGATCGCGTCCTCGCGTCAGACGCGTTCAACTGCGCGATTGCTGGCGATGCCGAAATGGCAGATCGCTTCGCCGAGCTTGGGCGCTGTGTTCGGGAAGATGATGTAGCCGTCGCGCGGCGCCGTCACTTTCGTGCCGTCGGCGCGGTGGGCGAGGGTGGCGCCGGCCTTGACCGCATCGCCGGTGCGCCAGCCGGTTTCGGCGCGGTCGCCTTCTCTCTCGCAGAGCAGGACCTCGACCATCTCGATCACGTCCTGCAAAGCGGGCTTCGGCAGCGGCGCATCGACGAGCTGCAACTGCGCCAGCGTGTTGCGGATCGCGGCATAGCCGATATCGGCGGCCTTGGGATCGTCATGCGTGCCGCATTCCAACGTCACCGCATAGCCGCCGCAAAAGCGCATGAACTCGGTGGTGCCATAGCCCTCGGTGACGTTGAGCCGGGGCACCGGCAGGCGGGCGCGGATGTCGAGCAGCCTGGCGTAGTTGTCGAGCCAGCCATGGATCGCCGTGGAGACGCCGAGGCAGGAGGCGAGCGCCAGCTCTTCTTCCGCGCGGGCGAAGGGTTCTAGTGCGCCGCGGTTGTTCGAAGGACCGAAGAAGACGAAGGGCTCGCCCTCCTGCCGGAAGGAGTGGATGTCGAGCAGTGCGTCGTGCCGGCGCAGCAGGGCGCAGACCGGATTGCCGATCCGGTCCTCGTAATCGCCGGCCAGAGGTCGCTCGCGCAGGTCGCGGTTGAAGTTGCGATCGCCCTCGCGGGTCTTCTGGCGGAAGGCCTTGGGGTTGGTGACGGGCAGGAAGGTAACTTCGCCGCGCAGGATCTTGATCCGGCCGGTCCGGCACTCCTCGATGACGCGGCGGATCGCGGTCGGCCCGCAAGGCTCGTTGCCATGGACGGCGCCGGTCACGATCAGCTTGGGGCCGGGTTTCAGGCCGATGAAGCTGGTGGTTTCGAGCGGGCCGTCGTCGAGGTCTGTGGTAGTCACGGGCAAGGTCTTTCGTCGGAAGGGAAGCTCAGGCCTTGCGGGTCTGCGAGTGCGGATCAAGGATGTCGCGCAAGCCGTCGCCGAGCAGGTTGAGGCCGAGCACGGTCAGGAAGATGGCGAGGCCCGGGAAGATCGAGATCCACGGCGCGGTCGAGATCTGGTCGCGCGCGTCGGAGAGCATCGAGCCCCAGCTCGGGAAGGGCGGGCGGATGCCGAGGCCGAGGAAGGAGAGCGAGGCTTCGGCGAGCACGGCGCCGCCCATGCCGAGCGTGCCGATCACGATGATCGGGCCGGCGATGTTCGGCAGGATCTGCCTGAACATGATCCGGAAGGTACCGTAGCCGAGGGATTTTGCCGCCTCGACATAGCCGAGCTGCTTGACCGAGAGCGTCGCCGCCCGCGTCAGCCGGCAGGTGAAGGACCAGTTGGTCAGGCCGAGCGCTATCAGCAGGCTGGTCAGGCCCGGCTGCAGGATGGCCATGATCGCCAGCGCGAAGATCAGCGAGGGGATGGCGAGCATCATGTTGGTGAGGCCGTTGACGAAATCGTCCCACCAGCCGCCCCAATAGGCGGCGGAGAGGCCGAGCGCGACGCCGATGCAGGTGTTGATCAATTGCGAGACGATGCCGACCGTCAGCGAGATCCGCGCGCCATGCAGCACGCGGCTGTAGATGTCGCGGCCTTGCGCGTCGGTGCCGAACCAGAATTCGGAGCCGGGCGGCACCTCTGCGTTCATCAGGTTGGCGTCCATCACCGGGTCGGTATGGGCGAGCCAAGGGGCGAAGACGCCGCCAGCGACGACGAGCGCAAAGCAGGTGGCGCCGATCCAGAGGTTGGCACGGAACTTCATCGGGAAGCCTAGCTGTACTTGATGCGCGGATCGACGACGGCGCAGAGCACGTCGACGGCGATGTTCACGACGAGGAAGAAGAGCACGATCGTCAGGATGCAGCCCTGCACGGCCGGAATGTCGCGCCAGGTGACGCTGTCGACCAACAGCGAGCCGAGGCCGGGCCAGGCGAAGAGCTTCTCGACGACGACGGCCTGGCCGAGCACCGAGCCGAACTGAAGGCCGAGCGTGGTCAGGACGATGACGAGCGCGTTGCGCGCGACGTGCCAGCGCATGACGCGATAGGAACTCGCGCCCTTGGCGCGGGCGGTGCGGACGAAATCGGCGTGCATCACCTCGAGCACGGCGGCACGTGCGGTGCGGGCAAGCAGCGCCAGGGGCGAGACGCCGAGGGCGATCGCCGGCAGCACGATGTAGCGCGGATCGCCGTCGCCATAGCCGAAGCTCGGGAACCAGTTCAGCGTCAGCGCGAAGGCGTACATCAAGAGCAGGCCGAGCCAGAACATCGGCAGCGATAGCCCCGAGACTGCGAAGACCATGGAGAGCATGTCGACCCAGCTGCCCGGCTTCAGCGCGGCGAAGAAGCCTAGCGGCACGCCGATGACGATGGCGAAGGCCATGGCGGCGAGCGCGAGCTGGAGGCTCGGCCAGAGCCGCTCGCCGATCAGGGCGGTTACAGGTTGGCGGGTGCGGAAGGAATCGCCGAGATCGAAGGTCGCGAGCCCGCCGACATATTTGGCGAAGCGCAGCGGCAGCGGGTCATTGAGGCCGAACTGCTCGTTCATCCGCGCGATCGTCGCAGCGTCGATATTGCTGCGGCCATCGGCCATCTGACTGGTGGCGAAATTGCCGGGGATGACGCTGAACAGCACGAAGATCAGCGCGGCGACTGCGAGCAGGATCGGGATGGCCTGCAGCAGCCGGCGAATGACATAAGGCAGCATGATAATGGCTCCTGAGCGCCGGGTCGTGGCCGGCGGGCGGAGGCGGACAAGCCCCCGCCGCCATGCGACGGCGGGGGCTCGGGAGGGGGTTACTTCGCCGCAGGCGAGGTGGTGTCGACCCAGAGTTCCTCATAGCGCTGGAGCGCCAGTTCGGTCGAATTTGGCTGGAGCCCGTGCAGCCAGGGCTGATAGGCCATCACCGCCTTGTTGTAGTTGAAGAACCAGACCGGGGCCTCTTCCTGCAGCAGGGCGTTGGCCTTCTTGAGGAGGTCGAGCTGCTTGGCCGGATCGGCTTCGGCGGAGGCATCGTCGATCAGCTTGTCATAAGCCGCATTCTTGAAGGTGGTGTAGTTGCAGGACGAGCGTGGCGTCGAGGAGTGGAAGCACTTCAGCGCCGTCAGCGTGTCCGGACCCGAGGTGTTCGACCAGATATAGGCCTGGAAGTCACCGCCCACGACGACGCCGCCGAGGGCCGAGGTCTCGACCGGCTTGACCTTCACCTTGATGCCGACCTTGGCGAGCATCGGGATCGTCGCCTCGACGATCGGAACGCCCCAGCTCTCGTTCGGCGTCGCGGTCCATTCGAACTCGAAGCCGTCGGGATAGCCGGCCTCGACCAGCAGCTTCTTGGCCTTCTCCGGGTCGAAGGCGTAGGGCTTGGCGTCCTTGTCGAAGGCCGGCGAGGACAGCGGCAGCCAGCTCGAGGCGCGATAGGCCTTGTCGCGGACCAGGCGCTTGATGATCAGCTCGCTGTCGATGGCGTGGTTGATCGCCTGGCGCACCCGCTTGTCGGAGAAGGGCTTGAAGGTCGGGTTCATGCCCATGTTGCGGGTGAAGACCTCGGCGACCTCGAGGATGCCCTTCGACAGGTTCGGATCGGCCTTGTAGGCGACGTACTGGGTCGAGCCCAGGATCGAGACGTCGACCTCCTTGTTGCGGAAGGCGACGTCGCGCGCCGCCGCCTCGCCCATCGGCGAGATCACCAGCTTGTCGGCATAGGGCTTGCCGGCGAGGAAGTATTTGTCCCAGCGCTCGAAGGCCATGCGCGAGCCCGGCACGTGTTCGACGAACTTGAACGGCCCGAGGCCGATCGGCTTGTCGAAGAAGCCGGCGGCCTGCGCTTCCTTGGCCGGCAGGATCGCGGTCTGCGCCTGGAACAGGAAGTAGCCGGGATCGGCCTTGTCGGTCAGCGTCATCGAGAAGCTGGAATCGTCGATCTTCTTCAGGCCGGAGATCTCCTTGGTCTGGCCCTTCTGGACATCGGTCGCGCCGACGATGCGGGCGACGTAGCGCGCCCCCGGATAGTTCTTCGACCCGTCCATGATGCGGGTATAGGACCAGATGACGTCGTCGGAGGTCAGCTTGCGGCCATTGTGGAAGAGCGCATTGTCGCGCAGCTTGTAGGTATAGGTCTTGCCGTCGGCCGAGACCTGGACGCTCTCGGCGATGTCGAGCACCGGCTTGCCGTTCTTGGCATCCCATTTGTAGAGCATGCCGTGCAGCGCATAGCCGTAGATCTCGTCCTGGATCTGGTTCGAGACATGGCTGTCATTGCTGACGAAGGATGCGCCATAGGGCGCCGTGAAGCGGATCGTGCCGCCGCGGCGCGGCTCCTGGGCCTGCGCCTGCAGGGTAAAGGCGGCCGCGAATGTCAGCGCGGTCGTGAAGGCAAGCTTTTTCAACACGTCGAAACCTCCCAATTTGTCCGTGAAACCCTTTAAGGACGACGCCGTTGGCCGGCGCCGGTATTCGTTCCATTTGAAACCATAGCGGGCTTTCACGCCCTGTCTTCTTGTTTCCATTGTGCAGCGCGTTCAGGCGCTGCCGCCTCAGCGCTCGTAGACGACCTTGCCGCCGCGAATGGTGAGATCGCAGCTTGTGTCCTTCAGGATCTCTCCCGGCGAGGCCGTGAGCAGATCGCGCGAGAACACGGCGACGTCGGCGAGGAAGCCGGGCTTGAGCTTGCCCTTCACCGCCTCCTGCTTCTGCGAGAAGGCGCCGTATTCGGTGTAGGCCTGCAAGGCCTCCTCGATTGAGACGCGTTGGCGCTCATCCATCACCGTGTCGCGCCAGGTCTGCCGCGTCAGCATGGTGTGGAAGTTCGGGAACGGATCGGGATCGCAGACCGGCGCGTCGCTGCCGGTCGCCGGCTTCAATCCAAGATCGAACCAGGTCCGGAACGGGTAGCTCGGCAGCGCCCGCTCTTCGCCGAGCACCTTGACGTAGGCGTCGCCGAAATCATGGATGAAGACCTGCTGCGGGCAGGGATAGATCCCTGCCTTGACCATGCGCTCGTGCTGCTGCGGCGTCGAGAAGCCGCAATGCTCGATGCGGTGGCGCCGGTCGGGATCGGGATAGGCCTTGAGCGCCTTCTCATAGGCAGTGATCAACTGCTCGATCGCCGCGTCGCCGATGGCGTGGCAGGCGAGCTGGTAACCCTTGGCATGGGCGTCGAGCACCTGCCGTTCCAGATCCTCGTTCGAGAGCATCTGGACGCCGGTGGTCTTGTCGTCGCCGAGATAGGGCTCGCTCATCCAGGCAGTGCGCCCGCCGGCCGAGCCGTCGAGGAAGATCTTGACCGCGCCGACCATCAGCATCTCGTCGCCGGTGCCGGAGATCAGCCCCGCTTCATGGCATTGCGGCACGATCGAGCGGCCCTCGTCGCCGAGGAGAGCGAGCCAGGTCCGCACCGGCAACCGGCCATCGCGCTTGGCCTTGTGATAGGCCGCGATCTCGTTGAAGCCGGTGACCATTCCGACCGCCGCATCCATGCAGCTGGTGATCCCGAGCGAAAGCAGATAGTTGCCGCCGCGCTCGATCGCCGCCAGGAGCTGCTCCTCGCTCGGCTCCGGGATCGCGGCCTTGACCGGAGCGCGGGCATTTTCCGCGAGCAGCCCGGTGAGGCGGCCATTCTGCTGCTCGATCAGCCCGCCCGGCGGGGTCGGCGAGGTCTCATCGATGCCGCCGAGCTTGAGCGCCAGAGAATTGCAGATCGAGATGTGGCCGCAGGTTCGGACCAGCATGACCGGATTGTTCGGGGAGGCGCGGTCGAGTTCCTCGCGGAAGGGATGGCGGCCGGTGTCGAGCTTCGTCTGGTCGTAGCCGCGCGCCAGCACCCACTCGCCGGGCTTGGCCTTGGCGGCGCGGGCGCCGATTACGCTAAGCAGCGCCTCCAGCGTCGGCGCATTGGCCGGGCGGGCGTCGACCCAATCCATGGTCAGACCGACCGAGATCAGGTGGAGATGGGAATCGTTCAGCCCTGGCGTCGCCAGCCGGCCGGCGAGGTCGATGACCTTGGTCGAGGGCCCGACGAGATCGGCGATCTCCGCCTCCTTGCCGGCGGCGAGCACCTTGTCGCCCCAGAGCGCCAGCGCCTCGACTACGCCCTCTTCGCGCCCGCACCAGATCGGCCCGCCGCGCAGCACGATATCGGCCTTGACGCTCATACGCTTCGCTCCGTCATCCCTGCATCCTCCGGTCTTGTCGCTGCCGGCGCTTTCGGCCGGTCGTGGTCTTCGATCCCGCTCAGATGTCGTCGAGCGGGAAGATCGGGCGGCGCACCTTCTTGTAGGGGCGCTCCTTGAAGTTCTTGGTCGAGAGCGCGCCGGTGTCGACCTCGATCACCTCGCGGGCGATCGGTTCGAAGGCGGCGCGGAAATGCTGCATCGACTTGACGATGACGGTCGATTTCCGGGTGGGGTCGACGCCGAGCGAGGTGAACTGGGCAAGGTCGGTCGCCTGGCCGTTATGGGTGATGACGATGATCTCGACATCGTCGACCCGCAGCAGCGCCGAGAGCCCGTAATTGCGCCAGACGCCGCCGGCCATCGGCCCGTAACAGATGAAATGCCCGTCGGTCAGCGCCACGACATGGGCGTCGAGCTCGAGCGGGCCGCCGCCGGTGCTCGGATCGACCTTGCCGCCGAGCTTGAGCTTGACGCGGTTGCCGACGCCGGCCGCCTGTGCCGCGAGCGCGGCTTCCGGATCGCGGATCGCATGGAAGCCGACATTCTTGAGGCCGGCATCGAGCACGGCGCGCAGCAGATTGGTCGCATCGCCATAGGCGCCGGAGCCGGGATTGTCGGAATAGTCGGAGATCACGACGGGCTTGCCGCCGGCCTCCGGCCCGAGCCTGCCTTCGCCCGCCTTCGCCCTGGCCATCGCCTCCTTCAGCGGGGTGAAGTGGATCGAGGAGAAGTGCCGCTGCTCCCAGGCATAGTCCATCAGCTCCTCGGCGATGGCCTGCGCCTTGCCGCGATCGTCATGGGTGACGGCGATGGACGGACCGATATCGTACACATCGGCCGAGGAGAAGCCGGCCTGGACGCTGACCACGAGCGCATCGCCCGCCGCCTCCAGCGCATCGCCGCGGCGCAGCAGCTCCATGAAGGGCGGCGAGGTCGTGCGCCCGCCATCGAGTGCGTAAAGGATCGGCCGGCGCGCCACCGCGACGCGCGGCCTGATCTCGCCCCTCATCGCCCGCTCCAGCAATTCGGCGCCCTGCCAGGTCCGCTCATACTGGTCGATATGCGGATAGGTCCGATAGGAGATCAGCGCATTGGCGTTGTCGGCCATGAGCTGGGTGAGCGTTGCGTGCAGGTCGAGGATCGCGACGACCGGCACGCCTTCGCCGACCTTGGCGCGGATGCGCCTGAGCAATTCGCCCTCGCCGTCATCGGAGCTCTCCGTCGCCATCGCGCCGTGCAGATGCAGCAGCACGCCATCGAGCCGCTCGCAGGCTGAAAGGATCATGCCGGCGAAGACGTCGAAGGCCGCGTCGGTGACGCGGCCCGAGGGGTTGGCTCCGGTGACGAGCGGATGGACGAGGCTCCAGCCGAATTTCTCGGCCGCCTCGAAAGCGGCGCCCATCGAGGTTCGCGTCCCCTGGAAGGCTGCGGGCACCTCATTGTCTCGGAAGGCGCCGTGATGGCGGAACACCGCCTCGTCGGTGAGCTGAACACTGAACGTGTTCGTCTCATGCATGAATTCCGCGATCAGGACGCGTTTGGCCATCGTGCGGTCGTTCCCCCGGAAACGTTCCCTATGGAACCATTTTTTGTTTTGTAGCGTGGGTCCGGGTGTTTGCCAGCCCGGACCCGTTCATGCGCCCCCTGACTTTGGCCCGCTTGCCGGGCAGGGGCGAATATGCTTCGCGCGAGCTCAGGCCGCGCGGGCCGCATGGCTCTCGCCGGGGGCGTGGCCGAGATCCTCGGGCCGGGCATAGGCGCGGCCGAAGCGGTTGGCGAGGAAGGCGTCGAAGCCGATCTCCTCCTGCTTGACGAAGCCCTTCTGCGGCAGCTTGCCCTGCGCCAGCAGGTCGAGCACGGCGCAGATGCCCGAGGCCGTGGTGATCTGGATGGCGCTCCGCATCACGCCGCCGACCACAGCGCTGTAGACCTTGTTGGCATAGGTCTGTTGGGTCAGCCGGCCGTTCATCCGGCCGCTGGCGGTGACGAAGATCACGACCACGTCCTGCAGCGTGCTCGGCAGGGCGTTCTCGAAGATGTCCTTCAGCACGTCTCGGCGCTCGGACAGGCGCAGATCCTGCAGCAGTGCCTTCATGATCGCGCAATGGCCGGGATAGCGGATCGTGCGATAGTTCAGCGTGCGCACCTTGCCGGCGAGCGTGTCGCAGAGCGTGCCGAGCCCGCCCGAGGTGTTGAAGGCCTCGTAGGTGACGCCGTCGAGCGAGAATTCCTCGCGCTCCTCCATCGCCGGCACCAGCACGCGCTCGCCGTTCACGACAGCTTCGCAGGGCTCGCAATACTCGTTGATGACCCCGTCCGTGCTCCAGGTCAGGTTGTAGTTCAGCGCATTGGACGGGTACTGCGGCAGCGCGCCGACGCGCAGCTTGAGACTGTCCAGCTGGTCGAAATCGCGGGCGAGATCGGCGGCGACGATCGAAATGAAGCCAGGCGCCAGCCCGCATTGCGGGATCAGCGCCGCCTTGGCGGTCAGCGCCAGCTCCTTGACGCGGCGGGTCGAGGCGACGTCCTCGGTCAGGTCGAGATAATGCACGCCCTGTGCCGCGGCGGCCTCGGCGATGCGCGTCGTCAGATCGTAAGGGGCAGCGGAGAGCACCGCGAAGGCGCCGTTCAGCACCTGGGCGAGCTCGGCGGCGTCGGTGATGTCGACCCGGCGGGTCGAGATCGTCGGGCTGGTCTTGATGGCGGCGAGCTGTTCGTTGGAGCGGTCGGCGATCACCACACGGTAATCCCCGGTAGCGCCGAGCAGGTCGGCGATGGTTGCGCCGATCTTGCCGGCGCCGATGACGACCACGTTTTTCATGGTTCCCCCGATGAATCTGTTTCTGGAGACAGATTCACCGAAGACTTCGTCGGATAGAAGCTAGCGACGCGACGATTCATATGGGATTTTTCAGCGAAACGCCGTAAGCTTTCGTCACTATGCCGATAGACCCGACAGATCGCCATCTCCTGACCCTGCTCACCGAGAACGCCCGCGCGCCGGTGGCCGAGCTCGGCCGCAAGCTCGGCCTGTCGCGCACCACGGTGCAGAGCCGGATCGAGCGGCTCGAGCGCCGCGGCGTCATCGCCGGCTACACCGCGCGGCTGTCGGAGGATTACGAGAAGGGCCAGGTCAAGGCGCATGTGCTGATCACCGCCTTGCCCAAGCTCGCAGGCCGGGTCGAGGCGGAATTGCGCCGCATCCCCGAGATCAGGACGCTGCATTCGGTCAGCGGCCAGTTCGACATGATCGCGGTCGTGGTGGCGCCCTCGATCGGCGAACTCGACGGGCTGATCGACCGGATCGGCGCGCTCGAAGGCGTCGAGCGCACCATGTCCTCGATCATCCTCTCGACCCGGATCGAGCGCTAGCTCAGGCCGGCAGCACGCGCGCCCCGATCCGCGCCGCCGCATCGAGCAGCGCGTCGAGATGCACAGGGTGCCCTTCCGGCGCAACGATCGAGGTCAGCGAGGAGATGCTGAGCGCCCCGGCCAGCGCGCCTGAGCGGTCGAAGATCGGCACGCCGACGCCGGTCAGGCCGATGAAGAAGTCGTCGGCAGCCAGCTCCCAGCCCTGGGCGCGGATGCGGTCGGCCTCGCGCCAGAGCAGTTCCGGATCGGTCTGGCTCGCCGGCGCGCGCTTGGGCAGGTCGATCGACAGCGCCTGCCGGCGCTGCTCGTCGTCGAGATAGGCCAGCAGCACGCGCGGGCCGCCACCGCAGTTCAACGGCGCCTGCGCGCCGACCGCGAACCAGGTCGCATCGACATGCGGCAGCGAGGCGCGGACGCGATCGACGCAGAGGCCGCGCCCGGCGATGTGGACCCAGAGGAAGGCGGTGGCGCCGGTCTTCTCGGCGATGGCGGTCAGATAGGGGCCGGCGATGTCGCGCAATTCACGACCGGTCGTCACCGCGCTGCCGAGTTCGATCAGGCCGACGGCCAACGCATAGCTCTGCGAATGTTCGTCATATTCGACGAGTTCGTTGAGCTGCAGTGTCAGCAGAAGGCGCCGCGTCGTGCCCTTGTCGAGCCCGACCTGTCGTGCCAGCTCGCTGAGGCCGAGCCGCGGCTGTTCCGGGCGGAAGGCCTTGAGCAAGGCGATCGCGCGGTCGACGGCCCGGACGATCGGCACGCCCGGCGGCAGTTGCGCGGCCCTGTCCCCGTCTTTCTGGTTCATCGCAAGTCAGGCTATGCCATGTTCGTTTGCTGAGCGTGTCGCCTAATAACACGCCATGTCAAGCATTGACACGGATTTTGTCTCTCGCTTTCATAGCCGCCGAGCTTGCCAACTGGCGCCTGATCGGGTGCGATCCGCCTGAGCTGGCCGCGAACGACAAAACGGGGGAGAACGACGATGACCGGATTGAGATTTGGCCTGGCGCTCGCCGCCTCCGTCCTGGCGCTCGGCGTGGCGCAGGCGCAGGAACCGAAGAAGGGCGGCACGGTCCACGTCGTCGTCCAGCCCGAGCCGCCGATGCTGATGCAGGGGCTCAACCAGAACGGCCCGACCAACATGGTCGCCGGCAACATCTACGAGTCGCTGCTGCGCTATAACGAGAAGCTCGAGCCGCAGCCTTCGCTGGCCAAGAGCTGGGAGATCTCGCCGGATGCCAAGGTCTACACCTTCAAGCTGCAGGAGGGCGTGACCTGGCATGACGGCAAGCCGTTCACCGCCGACGACGTCGTCTTCACCCTCGACAAGTTCCTGCGCGAGGTCCATCCGCGCTGGCGCCCGATCGTCAACGCCCAGGTCGAGAAGATCGAGAAAGTCGACGACCTCACCGTGAGGATCACGCTGAAGCAGCCCTTCGGCCCGATGATCATGACGCAGGAGGTCGCCTCCGCGCCGATGATCCCCAAGCACATCTATGATGGCACCGACTATCGCGCCAATCCGGCCAACAACACGCCGATCGGCACTGGCCCGTTCAAGCTGAAAGAGTGGAAGAAGGGCTCCTATATCCACCTGGTCAAGAACGAGAACTACTGGCTGAAAGGCAAGCCGAATCTCGACGAGATCTACTGGCAGATCATCCCCGATGCGGCCGCTCGCGCCGTCGCCTACGAGACCGGCAAGGTCGACGTGCTGACCGGCGGCTCGGTCGACGTCTACGACGTCGCCCGGCTCTCGAAGCTGCCCAATACCTGCATGACCACCAAGGGCTGGGAGATGTTTGCCCCCCATGCCTGGCTGACGCCGAATGTCCGCAACGGCATTCTCGGCAACAAGCAGTTCCGCCAGGGCCTGATGTACGCGATCGATCGCGAATTCGGCCGCGAGGTGGTCTGGGGCGGGCTCGGCAAGCTGCCGACCGGGCCGATCTCGTCGAAGACCAAGTTCTATTCGGACGACGTGCCGAAATACGCCTTCGACCCGAAGAAGGCGAAGGAGCTGATCAAGGCCTCCGGCTACAAGGGCGAGACGATTCGCCTGCTCAACCTGCCCTATGGCGAGACTTGGACGCGCTGGACCGAGGCGATCAAGCAGAACCTCGAGGATGTCGGCGTCAAGGTGCAGGTCGAGAACACCGACGTGCCCGGCTGGACCCAGAAGGCCAGCAACTGGGACTTCGATCTCAACTTCAACTTCCTCTACCAGCTCGGCGACCCCGCCATGGGCGTGGCGCGCAGCTACATCACCTCCAACATCGCCAAGGGCAATCCCTTCGCCAATGTTGGCGGCTACTCCAACCCGGAGGTCGACAAGCTCTTCGCCGACGCCGCGATCGCGCCGACCGACAAGGAGCGCCAGGAGCTCTACACCAAGGTGCAGAAGCTCCTCGCCGACGAATTGCCGGTGCTCTGGCTCTTGGAAATGGACTTCCCGACCATCTATCGCTGCAACGTCAAGAACCTCGTCACCACCGGCGTCGGTGTCGACGACGGCTTCCGCGACGCCTGGAAGGAGTGAATTCGGCAGCTGATCGCTTGGGCAATGTCGTCCCGGACAAGCCGCGTCAGCGGCGCTGATCCGGGACCCATGCCTGAACCGTTCCGGAATGGGTCCCGGGTCTCCCTCCGGTCGCTCGGGACGACAACGGCAAGCAAAGACGGGTCTGAATGAACCTCGCGCAATTCCTCGCCGGCCGGCTCGCGAAGGGGATCGTTGTCCTCTTCGCCATCGCGGTGCTGAACTTCTTCCTGATCCGGGCCGCCCCTGGCGACCCGGCGCAGGTGCTGGCCGGCGAGGCCGGCGCCGCCGACGAGCAATTGCTGATCCAGCTGCGCGAGCGCTTCGGCCTCGACCAGCCGTTGCTGACCCAGCTCTGGGTCTATCTCAAGGGCTATCTCACCTTCGATCTCGGCTTCAGCTATCGTCAGCAGCAGAGCGTGCTGAGCCTGATCCTCGACCGTCTGCCGGCGACGCTGCTGCTGACCGGCGCCGCCTTCATCGTCTCGCTCGGACTGGGCACGCTTATGGGCGCGCTCGCCGCCCGCCGCGCCGGTCGCTGGCAGGACAGCGTCATCACCACGCTGGCGCTGGTGTTCTATGCGACGCCTTTGTTCTGGGTCGCGCTGATGAGCCAGATCGTCTTCTCGCTGAAGCTCGGCCTCGTGCCCAATGTCGGCTACGAGACCATCGGCGCGAACTATACCGGGTTCGCCCGCGCGCTCGACATCGCCAGCCACCTCGTGCTGCCGGCGCTGACGCTCGGCCTGTTCTTCACGGCGCTCTATGCCCGGATGATGCGGGCCTCGATGCTCGAGGTCGCTGGCGCCGATTTCGTCAAGACGGCGCGCGCCAAGGGGCTGGCGCCCGGTCTCGTCTCGCGCCGCCATGTCGCCCGCAACGCCATCCTGCCGGTCGTGACCTTGGCGGGCTTGCAAGCCGGCCAGCTCGTCGGCGGCGCGGTCTTGACCGAAACCGTCTTCGCCTGGCCGGGGATCGGCCGCCTGATGTTCGATGCGCTGGTGCAGCGCGACTATTCGGTGCTGCTCGGCGTCTTCTTCATGTCCTCGGCCATGGTCGTTGGCTTCAACATCCTGACCGACCTGGTCTACCGGCTGGCCGATCCGCGCATCGAGGCAGTGTCATGAGCTTCCTCGAGCGCTTTGCCCGTAATCGCGGCGCCCTGATCGGCCTCGCCATCCTCATCGTGGTGATCCTCTTTGCGATCATCGCACCGCAGCTCTATCCGCAATCGCCCTGGCGGACGGTGGCGCGGCCCTTCCTCGCCCCCTTCGTGATGGACCGCTTTCCGCTCGGCACCGATACGCTCGGGCGCGATATCGCCTCGGGCCTCGCGCATGGTGCCCGCGTCTCGCTGACAATCGGGCTGGTCTCGACGATTGTAGCATTGCTCATCGGCGTGCCGCTTGGCGCCATCGCCGGTTACGCAGGAGGGATCGTCGATGATGCGCTGATGCGCTTCACCGAGTTCTTCCAGACCATCCCCTCCTTTGCGCTCGCCATCGTCCTCGTCGCGATCCTGCAGCCCAAGCTCGGTTCGATCGTGCTCGCCATAGGCGTGGTCAGCTGGCCGCCGGTGGCGCGATTGGTGCGTGGCGAGGTGCTCTCGCTGAAGACCCGCGAATATATCCAGGCGGCGATCACCATCGGCCAGCCGACCTCGCGCATCATCTGGAGCCAGGTGCTGCCCAATACGATCGCGCCGATCATCGTTATGGGCTCGCTGATGATCGGCTCGGCGATCCTGCTCGAATCCTCGCTCTCCTTCCTCGGGCTCGGCGACCCCAATCTGATGAGCTGGGGCTACATGGTCGGCGCCGGCCGCACGCGTCTGCTCGACGCCTGGTGGATCAGCTTCTTCCCGGGTGTCGCGATCTTCCTGACCGTGCTGGCGCTCAACCTCGCCGGCGAGGGTTTGAACGACGCGATGAACCCGCGCCTTGCCCGGGAGAGGGAATGATGGCGGCTCCGGTTCTCTCGATCGAAGGCCTCAAGCTCGCTCTGCCTGTGATGGCCGACCGCCCCTATGCGGTCGAGGATGCGGTGCTGACGATCGCGCCCGGCGAGACGCTCTGCGTCGTCGGCGAATCCGGCTCCGGCAAGTCGATGATCGCCCATGCGGTGATGGGTCTTTTGCCCAAGGCGGTCAAACCGGTCGCGGGCAGCATCAAGCTCGCCGGCCGCGACCTCCTGGCGCTGTCCGAAGACGCGATGCAGGATGTGCGCGGCCGCGAGGTCGGCATGATCTTCCAGGAGCCGATGACCTCGCTCAATCCGGTCATGCGCGTCGCCGACCAGATCGTCGAGACCTTCGAAGCGCATGGATTGCTCAGCAAGCCGGAGCGCCATGCGCGCGCTGTCGCGCTCCTGACCGAGGTCGGCCTGCCTGAGCCGGAGCGGCTGGCGCGCGCCTATCCGCATGAGCTCTCGGGCGGGCAGCGCCAGCGCGTGATGATCGCGATGGCGCTGGCCCTCGAACCCAAGCTCCTGATCGCCGACGAGCCGACGACCGCGCTCGACGTGACCACTCAGGCGCAGATCCTCAAGCTGATCGACAATCTCCGCCACAAGCATGGCACCGCCGTGCTGTTCATCACGCATGACATGGGTGTCGTCGCGGAGATCGCCGACCGCATCGCCGTGCTGGAAAAGGGGATCGTGGTCGAGGAGGGCGTCGTCGACCAGGTGCTGGGATCGCCACGCCATCCTTATACGCAGAAGCTGCTTGCCGCGGTGCCCTCGCTGACGCCGCCGGAGCGGCCGGCATTGCCGGAGAGCAAGCCGGTGCTCACCGTCGAAAAGCTCGGCAAGGTCTATCGCAAGCGGACCTTCTTCCGTCCAGGCCGCGAAGTCAGGGCGGCCGACGATGTCAGCTTCACCCTGGCGCGGGGCGAAACGCTCGGGCTCGTCGGCGAATCCGGCTCGGGCAAGTCGACGGTCGGGCGCTGCTGCCTGCGCCTGATCGAGCCGGATTCAGGCCGCATCACCCTGGGCGACCTCGCGATCAGCGAGCTCAGCGTCGCAGCGCTGCGCCCGCATCGCAAGCGCATCCAGATGGTCTTCCAGGACCCGTTCGCCTCGCTCAACCCGCGCCAGACAGTCGGGCGGATCATTTCGGACGGGCCGGTCGCGCATGGCGTGCCGCGCAAGGACGCGCTGGCGCGGGCGAAGGAGCTGCTCGAACTGGTCGGCCTCTCCGCCAATGCGATCGACCGCTATCCGCACGAGTTCTCCGGCGGCCAGCGCCAGCGCATCGGGATCGCCCGCGCGCTCGCGCTCGAACCTGACGTGCTCGTCGCCGACGAGGCGGTCTCGGCGCTCGACGTCTCCGTGCAGGCGCAGATCCTCAAGCTGATCAAGGACATCCAGCAGCGGCTCGGCCTCGCCATCCTGTTCGTCACCCACGACCTGCGCGTCGCTGCCCAGATCTGCGACAAGATCGCGGTGATGCAGCGCGGCAGGATCGTCGAGAGCGGCCCGACCGCCGCGCTCTTCGCCGCTCCCCAGCACGACTACACCCGCCAATTGCTCGCCGCCGTCCCGGGCGGAGAGCGGTTCGGGCGGTGAAACCCAATGCCTCTTACTCAGCCCTCATCCTGAGGAGGCCCGCAGGGCTGTCTCGAAGGATGCTCCAGCTGGTTCCCGAGCCTCCTGGACGATCCTTCGAGACGCCAGCTGCGCTGGCTCCTCAGGATGAGGGCTGAGATTTCTTATCGGAGACCCCAGCCATGCCGCTCGATCCCGCCCTGCGTGACCGCATCCTTAGCTCCGTCGAAGCGGGCTTTGCCGAGCAGATCGCCTTCACCCAGGAGATGATCCGCTTTCCCTCGACGCGCGGCGACGAGCACACCATCCAGGATTTCATCTTCCGCGCCCTGAAGCAGCGCGGCTTCACCATGGACCGCTTCGCCATGGATCGCGAGGCGATCGGCCGGCATCCCGGCGGCGCGCCGTTCTCGGATACGCATTCCGAGGCGCCGATCGTCGTCGGCATCCATCATCCGCGCGAGGAGAAGGGGCGCTCGCTGATCCTGCAGTCCCATGTCGATGTGGTGCCGACCGGCCCGGCCGAACTCTGGACGCATCCGCCCTTCGATCCCGTGATCGAGGGCGACTGGCTCTATGGCCGCGGCGGCGCCGACATGAAGGCTGGCGGTGCTGCCAATCTCTATTGTCTCGATGCGCTCCGGCGCATCGGCCTGCAGCCGGCGGGAACCGTCTATGTGCAGTCGGTGGTCGAGGAGGAATCGACCGGAAACGGCGCTCTGATGACGCATTTGCGCGGCTATGAGGCTGATGCCGTGCTCATCCCCGAGCCGGAAGAGGAGATGCTGGTCCGGGCCAATACCGGCGTGCTCTGGTTCCAGTTCGAGGTCCGCGGCGTGCCGATGCATGTGCGCGAGATGGCGGCCGGGGCGAACGCGATCGACGCGGCCTACCGTGTCATCGGGGCGCTGCGCGAGCTCGAAGCCGCGCTCAATCGCGAGAAGCATGGCCGGAAGCATTTCGAGGACATCGCCCATCCGATCAACCTGAACATCGGCAAGATCGAGGGCGGTGACTGGGCCTCCTCGGTGCCGTGCTGGTGCAGGGTCGACTGCCGCATCGGGCTTTATCCCGGCATGTCGGCCGAAGAGCTCGGCAAGCGCATCGAGGCCAAGGTGCTGGCCTTCGCGCGCTCCGATACGTTCCTCTCCAACAACCCGCCCAAGGTCGTCTTCAACGGCTTCTGGTCGGAGGGCTATGTGCTGGAGCCCGGCAGCGAGGCCGAGGCCGTGCTCGGCAATGCCCACAAGGCCTCGACCGGCAGGGCGCTGAAGAGCTTCATGACCCCCGGCTATCTCGATACCCGCGTCTACGCCCTCTACGACAAGGTGCCGGCGCTCTGCTACGGGCCGATCTCGCAGAACATCCACGCCTTCGACGAGCGCGTCAGCCTGGCCTCGCTGAAGCGCATCACCGGCACCATGGCGCTCTTCGTCGCCGAATGGTGCGGAGTGGAGCCGATCGAGGGCTGATGGGGACTTGATGCGCGCCTGCCGTGCATCGAGCCTCCCTCGAAATGACATGACGGCACTGGCTCGCCCTCACGCATAGTCCGCTCATGCCGACCGTGCCCGCCCGCTCGCTCCTGCTCGTCCCGCTGCTCGGACTGCTCTGGGGTTTCAACTGGCCGGCGGTCCGGATTTCGCTGACCGAGATCGCGCCCTGGACCTTGCGGGCCGGCGGCATGACCTTCGCCGGCCTCGCTCTGGTCGCGGTTGCTTTGGCGCGCGGCATCAGCCTCAAGGTGCCGGCGGCGCACTGGCTGAGGTTGATCGTCGCCGGCATCCTCTCGATCGCCGCCTTCAACATCCTGCTCGCCTTCGCGCAGTTGATGGCGCCGACCTCGCGTGCCGCGATCCTGACCTTCACCATGCCGGTCTGGGCGACGCTGATGGCCTGGGCCGTTCTGGGCGAGCGCTTCGATCGGCCGCGCCTGATCGGTCTGGGGCTCGGCATCGCCGGGTTGCTCTGCCTCGGCCTGCCACTGATCAAGGTCGGGCAACTGTCAGCGGGACTTGCACTCGCCTTGCTCGCGAGCCTGAGCTGGGCGCTCGGCACCATCGTCACCAAGCGCTGGCCGGTTGCGGCCCCGACACTGACGATCGCCGCCTGGCAATTGCTGATCGGCGGCGGCGCGGCGGGCATCGGCATGCTGATCTTCGAAGGCGTGCCGATTCCGAAGGCGTTGTCGTCGCCGGTCGCGGCGGCGCTCACCTTCCACATCTTCGGCGCGCAGGCGCTCGCCTATTTCCTCTGGTTCACCGTGATCGCGAGGCTCCCGGCCGGGATCGCCAGCCTCGGAACCCTCATGGTTCCGGCCGTTGGGGCGCTGGGGTCGGTGCTCCTGCTCGGCGAGCGTCCGGCGGCGAGCGATTGGCTTGGACTGGTGCTTGTCGTCGCCGCCTCGGGCGCGATTCTGGTCTCACCCAAGCCGTCTCGTTGACCCAAGGTCAATTTTTCTTTGTCCCATCGGGAACCTTTTGCGCAGCGCCGCGTTCAGCGCGTTCGACATGTCACATGCCAAGGTCCCAAACGTGCTTCAGACTACGGAAGGTCCGGTGACCGCCGAGCGTTATCGATTGCTGGTGGAGTCCGTCACGGACTACGCGATCTACATGCTCGATCCGCAGGGGACGGTGATCAGCTGGAACCCGGGCGCGCGCCGCTTCAAGGGCTACGAGGATCACGAGATCATCGGGCAGTCCTTCTCGCGCTTCTACACCGAGGAGGACCGGGCTGCCGGCTTGCCGGAACGCGCCTTGAGCCAGGCCGCCGAAATGGGGCGCTTCGAGAGCGAGGGCTGGCGCGTCCGCAAGGACGGGACGCGCTTCTGGGCCAATGCTGTCATCGATCCGATCCTCAATCCGGCGAGCGGCCGGGTACTCGGCTACGCCAAGGTCACGCGCGACCTGACCGAGCGGCGCCAGGCCGATGAGGCGCTGCGGCGCTCTGAGGAGAAGTTCCGCCTGCTGGTGCAGGGCGTGACGGACTACGCGATCTACATGCTCGATGCCGATGGCATCGTCACCAACTGGAATGTCGGTGCAGAGCGGATCAAGGGCTATGCACCGGAGGAGATCATCGGCCGGCACTTCTCGCTGTTCTATACGCCCGAGGATCGCGAGAGCGGCGAACCGCAAAAGGCGCTCCAGGCCGCGATCGAGAATGGCAGCCTTGAGAAGGAGGGATGGCGCGTCCGCAAGAATGGCGAGATCTTCTGGGCGAGCATCGTCATCGATCCGATTCTCGGCGATGCCGGCGAGATCATCGGCTTCGCCAAGGTCACGCGCGACCTGACCGAGCGCCAGAAGGTCCAGGCCGAGCTGGACGCGGCCCGCGAGGCGCTGTTCCAGGCGCAGAAGATCGAGGCGCTCGGCCAGCTCACCGGTGGCGTGGCGCATGACTTCAACAACCTGCTCACGGCTGTCCTGGGCAGCCTCGAACTGGTGCGGCGCCAGATCGGCGACGAGCGCCAGCTCAACCTCATCGACAATGCGATCAAGGGGGCGAGCCGGGGCATCTCGCTGACGCAGCGCATGCTCTCCTTCGCCCGCAAGCAGGATCTCGCATTGCAGCCCGTGGCGGTCGACGTGCTCGTCGCCGAGATGGGCGATCTGCTGCAGCGCTCGCTGGGGCCGCTGATCCGGATCGCGACGGATTTCCCTGCCGATCTCGCCATGGCAGCAGCCGACCCCAACCAGCTCGAAACCGCGGTGCTCAATCTTGCCGTCAATGCTCGCGACGCCATGCCCGATGGCGGAACCTTGCGCATCCGGGCCGGCAACGAAGCTGTCGGCCGCGGGCACCGTACCGGCTTGCCGGCGGGGGACTACATTCGCCTGTCGGTTGCCGACACCGGCAGCGGCATGGATGCCAAAACGCTCGCGCAGGCGACCGAACCCTTCTTCACCACCAAAGGGATCGGGAAGGGAACAGGTCTCGGTCTCTCGATGGTGCACGGCATGGCCGAACAGCTCGGCGGCCGCTTGCAGCTCGACAGCCGCCTCGGCCAAGGGACCACGGTGGAGATCTGGCTGCCGGCGGCGACGGCAGCCATTGCAGCCGAACCTGCGCCAAGGCCAGTCGAGCCAAGGACCGAGGCCGACATGGCGCCGCGACCGCTCACCGTTCTGGCGGTCGACGACGATGCGCTCGTGCTGATGAACACCACGGCTCTGCTCGAGGATCTCGGCCACAGGGTCATCGAGGCTAGCTCGGGTCAGGAGGCGCTGGCGGCTCTGGAAGGTGGCGAAACCATCGACCTGCTGATCACCGACCACGCCATGCCGCAGATGACCGGCGCCCAGCTGATCGCGGAGGTCGGCGAGCGCTGGCCGGCCCTGCCGGTGATACTTGCCACCGGCTATGCTGACCTGCCGGCCGGTGCCAGGCCGGGCGTCCTGCGCCTGAACAAGCCATTCTGGCAGGCTGATCTGGAAAAGGCGGTTTGCGCCGCCATGGCACGGCGCGCGACGGCCGCTGCGGCCTGAGCTTATTCGGGCCGATCAGTTCGCTTGGGCGGCGCGGCCGCCGAGGCGCGCTCGACCAGCCGCGTCGGCAGCACGAGGTCGCGGTGACCGCCGCGCCCCGACAGCTGTTCGATCAGCAGCGCCATCGCCGCTTGGCCGATCTCGCGGCGTGGCTGGTGTACCGTGGTGAGCTGCGGCTCGACCGCCTCGGCCAGCACGATGTCGTCGAAGCCGACGACCGAGACCTCGTCGGGCACGTTTCGGCCGCGGGCACGCAATTCGCCCATGGCGCCGACCGCCATCTGGTCGCTGGCGGCGAAGACGGCGGTGTAGCTGGCGCCCCTCGCATCGAGCGTGCGGATCGCGGCGCGGCCGGCGGCGAGGCCGAAATCGCCCTCGACGACGAGACCAGGATCGGCCGGAATGCCGGCATCGGCGAGGCCGGCGAGATAGCCGTCGCGACGGTCGAGGCTCATCGGGTCTGGCATCGGCCCCGCGATATGGGCGATGCGGCGATGGCCGAGCCTTGCGAGATGAGCGACCGCGGCGCGCGCCGCGGCGTAATTGTCGACCTTGACCGTCGGCAGGTTGAGCCCCGGCAGCATCTCCAGCGCGACCACGATCGGCGGCAGCCGGCCGCGGGCGGCGAGCGCCTCCGGAAAGCGGCCGACCATGAGGATCAGTCCGTCGGCGTGGCGTTCCCGGACCATGTCGACATAGCGCAGGATACGCTCGTCATCATCGCGGGCATCGCCCATCAGCACCTTGTAGCCGGCATCGATCGCTGCCTCTTCGACACCTTTGTAGATCTCGAGATAGAACGGGTTGCTGATTTCGCGCACCAAAAGGATCACGGTGCGCGTCGCCTGCAGGCGCAGGTTGCGGGCCTGGGCGTTGGGGATGAAGCCGGTCGCCGCGACCGCCTCCAGCACCCGCTCGCGGGTCCGGGCCTTGACCTTCTCCGGCTGTGCCAGCGCGCGCGACACCGTCGCCGTCGAGACACCGGCGAGGCGCGCGACTTCGGCAATGGTCGGTGCGGCTGGGGTTGCGTCTTGCAAGGCAGGTGTTCTGGAAAAGCGGCAGCGAATCGGCAGGAGGAGGCAGGACGCCCATCATGGCGCAATCGCTGCCAGTAGGGCAGGGGTGGGCGCCCGTACCATGCGGGTGCCCACCGGCGTCGTTACTTGTTGCGTTACTTGCCGCCCCAGCGGGCCGGATAATTCGCCATCTGCTCGCAGCCGCAGAGTGCGTAGTGCAGCGGCGGCATCTTGTCGTTGACGAACTTGTCGAGGTTCTCGGCCGTGATCGCCGGCTGCGGCAGCTTCCAGGTCGGGCCCACGACCGGCTCGCCCTTGAGGATGCGGATCGCTGCGATCACCGGGGTGCGCCACTGATAGGTCGGATAGGTCGGTGCGATCGCGGTGAGCTTGTTCTTCTTCCACTTCTGCAGGAAGTCCTGCTGGTCCTCGCCGTTGATCACCGGATAGGGCTTGCCGGCATCCTCGAAGGCCTCGAGCGCGGCGACCGCGGTCGCCCCGGCGTCCATCCAGACGCCGTCGATCTTGCCGAAGCGGTTGAGGTAGTCCTCGACGATCGCCTTGGTCTTGGCGTTGTCGCCATTGGTGAATTCGGCGCCGACGACCTTGATGCCCTTCTCCTTGAAGATGCGCTCGGCCGCGGCCCAGCGGTTCTCCAGCACGTCGACGCCCGGCAGGATGCGCAGCGCCAGCACCGAGCCGCCGGCCGGGATCTTCTCGGCGATGAAGCTCGCGCCCTGGATGCCGAAGCCGTAGCCGCCGATCGGATTGATGAAGGTGACCGGCGCCTTGCTGTCGACGCCGCGGTCGAAGACCACGACCGGCAGCTTCTTGGCGGCGGCCTCGACCGCCGGGGTCAGCGCCGCGGTGGTGTTGGGCGAGACGATCAGCGCGTCGCACTGGCCGCTGTTGACGAAGGCGTTGATGTCCGAGATCTGCTTGTCGTCCTTGCCCTCGGCGTCGGCATGGGTGAACGAGGCGATGTCGGCCTTGTTGGCGTCGACCTCAGCCTGCATGTTGGTGAAGCCGACGACGCGCCAGGGATTGTTCACGCCGGCATTGGAGAAGCAGAGCTTGTAGGGGCCGGGCTTCTTGTACTTGGCGGTGTCGACCTTCTCGCCGCCGAGGTTCTGCTCCCAGGGCTTGCCGTCCGGTCCCTGCGCGGCGACCGTCAGCAGAGCCTTCTGCCGCTCGAACTCGGCGGGATCGTTGAAGTTCTGGGCGATGGCGCCCGTCGACAGTGCCGCCAGCAGCGCCGTCAAACCGATCTGCGTCTTCATTGTCACCTCCCTCTGTCGCGCCGCCTTGCCGGCGGCCTCTGGCGGAGAACGTGGGATCACGCCTCCGAAAACTCTGAAGTCTCAGGCGCGCCGCATGCGCCAGGCGCTCGACGCCACAGCGGCGATCAGGATCAGGCCCTGCACGGTCTCGCGCAGCGGCTGCGGCAGGCCCATCAGGTTGAGCAGCGTGAACAGGGCGAACAGGCTGAGCGCTCCGGCGACGGCGCCGGTCACGCTGGCGCGCCCGCCGAGCAATTGCGCCCCGCCTATGACGCAGGCGGCGATCGCCTGCAGTTCGAGCCCCTGTCCGACCGCGGTCGAGACCCCGGCAAAACCGCCGAGCAGTATGCCCGCCGTCACTGCGGACAGCGCCGAGATGACGAAGACCAGCACCCGCGTCGCGCCGACCGGCACGCCGGCAAGCTCGGCCGCACGCGGATTGTCGCCGACCGCCAGCACCTGCCGGCCGAAGACGGTGGCATGCAGCAGCCAGGCGGCTATCCCGACGAAGCCGATCAGGATGAGCACCGAGAGCGGCATGATCCCGGTCAGCGGTACGTCGCGATAGACGAGGCGGCCGAGCGCCCGGAAATTCTCGGGCAGATAGCCGCGCGGCGCCCCGCCCGACCACATCAGCGCCGCGCCGTTGAGCGAAAGCAGCATGCCGAGCGTCGCGATAATCGAGGGCACCTTGAGCAGGGTGACGACGAGGCCGTTGATGAGGCCGACGCCCAGCCCGATCAGATAGAGCACGCCGATCGTCCACCAGGTGTTGTCGGGATTGCCGCCGGCCAGCATCGAGCCGCCGAGCACGGTCAGCGTCACCAGCGAGCCCATCGACAGGTCGAAGCCGCCGCCGGCGATGACGAAGAGCTGGCCGCAGGCGAGGATGATCAATGGCGCCGCCCGGCGCAGGAAATTGAGGAAGCCCTCGACCTCGAAATAGCCGGGCTGCAGCACGGCGATCGTGCCGTAGAGCACCAGGAAGACGGCGAGGCCGACATTGACACCGCGCGCGAAGCGCAGGGCCGCCGAGGGGGCGTTATGGCTGGCCACGGCGCTCATGCGACATGCCCCCGGCTTCGCACCGCGTAGACGGCAACGGCGAGGATGACGATGGCGCCGCGCAGCACCTGCTTGGGGAAGGCGTCGATGCCGGTCATGTTGAAGACGGCGTCGAGCGTGGCGAACAGGAAGACACCGGCGAGCGTGCCCCAGACCCCGCCGCGTCCGCCGGCGAGCAAGGTGCCGCCGATCACCACGACCGCGATGGATTCAAGGTCATAGACGCCGTCGCGGCCGACCCAGGGCGCGCCGGCGCGCAGGCGGCTGGCGAGATAGAGCCCGGTCAAACCGGCCATCAGTGAGCACAGGATGTGCGCGCCGATCATCACGCGCTCGGTGCGGATGCCGGCGAGGCGGGCGCCGTCGCGATTGCCGCCGGTGGCGTAGAGATGCGCGCCGAAGCGCGTCCGGCTCAGCAGCTGCCAGATCGCGAAGGCCAGCACGAACAGCAGCAGCACCGACCATGGCAGCGGTCCGATCCGGCCATAGGCGAAGGCCTGGAATGCTGCTGGAACCGAGCCTGCGAAATTGCTGAAACTCGCCGAAAGCAGCCCTTGCAGGATCAGCCCGACGCCGAGCGTTGCGATCAGCGGATTGACGTCGAGCCGGGCGATGATCAACCCGTTGACGAGGCCGACTGCCGCCGAGAGTGCCAGCACCGCCAGCACGGCGGGGGCGATCATCGCCGGCTCGCCCTTCATGATGAAGGAGGCGAGCACGGCGGCGACGCTGATCAGGTTGGCGACGGAGAGATCGATCGAGCCGACCAGGATGGTCAGCGTCTGCCCGAGCGCGACAATGCCGAGGCCGACCATGCGCTGGGTCAGGCCGACGAAGCCCTCGCCGGTGAGGTAGGCATGTTGCCCGGTCGCGAGCGCGGTCACGACATAGAGCGCGAGCGAGCCGGCGAAGAGCAGCGGCGCCACCGGCAGGTCGCGCGCCGGGCGAGCGGTGGCGATGTCGGCGCTGGCGCTCATGCCGCGGCCTCCGTCGTCCCGGTGCCCAGCGCGAGGTGCATCACGTCTTCCTCGCTGGCGCCGCGCTCCAGCTCGCCGGCGATGCGGCCCTCATGCATGACGAGGATGCGGTCGCTGACGCCGATGATCTCCGGCAAATCGGAGGAGATCATGAGGATGGCGCGGCCGCGATCGGCGAGGCCGCGCATCAACTGGTAGATCGCCGCCTTGGCGGCGACGTCGATGCCGCGGGTCGGCTCGAGGAAGATCAGCACCTTGGGGTCGCGCGCCAGCCAGCGGCCGATCACGACCTTCTGCTGGTTGCCGCCGGAGAGCTCGCGAATTTCCTGCGCGAAGCCGGCTGCCCTGACATCGACTTTGGTCAACTGCCGGTCGGCGGCGGCACGGGCCATGTCTCCGGAGCTCGGCGGCAGCAGGCGCCGCGCAAAGGCACGCAGGGTCATCAGGACGTTGTCGCGCAGCGATTGCTGCGGGGCGATACCTTCCTTCTTGCGATCATCGGAGAGGAAGCCGATCCCTGCTGCGATGGCCGCCCGCGGCGTGCCGATCAGCCCATCATGCCCGTCGATAGACATGCGGCCCCGCGTGAAGGGCTCGTCGCCGAAGAGGGCTCGTCCAAGGACGCCCTTGCCGGAGCCTTCGAGCCCGGCGACGCCGACGATCTCGCCGGCACGCAGGTCGAGAGCGATGTCGGAGAGGACGGCATTGCTCCCGCCCTGCACTGACAACACGACCGGGCCGAGCTTGGCGGGATCGCCCGGAGGCGGAAAGAAGTCGGCGAGGTCGCGCCCGACCATAAGCCTGACGATCATCGCCGGCGTCAGCGCTGCGGCCGGGCGTGTCGCGACCAGCTTGCCGTCCTTCAGCACGGTGATGCGGTCGGCGATCGCCTTCAGCTCGGCCATGCGGTGCGAGATGTAGAGGATCGCCGCGCCCTCGCGCCTGAGCGTCCCGACCAGTTCGAGCAGCCGGCCGGCGTCGCGCTCGTCGAGCGCCGCGGTCGGCTCGTCCATGACGATGATCTGCGCATCGAGCGCCAGCGCCTTGGCGATCTCGACCAGCTGCTGCTCGGCGATCGACAATAATTTCACCAGAGCGTCGGGGTGAACCCTGGCGCCGACGCGGTCCAGCAGCCTGCGCGCGCCGTCCTGCATCGCGGCGCGGTCGAGCAGGAAGCCGCGGACCGGCTCCAGGCCGAGGAAGATGTTGTCGGCGACGCTGCGCTCGGGCAGCAGGCTGAGCTCCTGGTGGATGATGCTGATCCCGGCCCGGCGCGCCTCGACCGGGTGCCGGAAGGCGACGGGCTGCCCGCCGATCAGGATCTCGCCCTCGTCGGGACGATAGACACCGCCGAGCACCTTCATCAGCGTCGACTTGCCAGCGCCGTTCTCGCCGCAGATGGCGTGGACCTCGCCGGCCCGGCAGTCGAGGCTGACATCGTCGAGCGCCCGCACGCCGGTGAAGCTCTTGCCGATGCCGCGCATCGACAGGACCGGCGTGGCGGCGCTCATGCCGCCCCCGCCTGTGTCCAGCCGCGCCGGATGAAATCGTGGCTCTCGGTGAGGAGCGTGTCGAGATCGGGAAACAGGTCGCGCCAGACCCGCGTCGCCGCCGCCAGCGAGGGCAGGGCCCGGCCAAAGGCCTCGACCGTCAGCCAGCTATCATAGCCGGTAGCGTGGATGGCGCGGAATGTTTCGGCCCACGGCACATGGCCGCGCCCGACGATGCCGCGATCGTTCTCGGAGAGATGGATATGGTTGATCTCGGACGCGTAGCGGCTGTAGGCGCCGACGGGATCGCGCTCCTCGATATTGGCGTGGAAGGTGTCGTACATGTACCCGAAGTTCGGATGCCCGACCTTCGCCTTAAGCGCGCTCGCCGCCTCCATCGTGTTCAGCGCGTAGCATTCGAAGCGGTTGATCGCCTCCAGCGAGAGCGCGATTCCGGCCTTGGCGGCGCAGTTCGCCATGGCATGCAGCGCCTCGGCGAGATAAGCGAGCTCGTCCTCGCGCGGGCCTCCGCCGGTGAAGACGCCGACTGGCGAATGATAGGGACCGGCAATGACGGTCGCGCCGAGTGCCGCGGCACAGTCCACCGCCCAGCGATGGCGCTCGCGTGCCTTCTGGCGGATGGCCTGGTCGGGCGAGAGCGGGTTAGTGTCCTCGGCGACGATGGTGACGATTGTGCGCGCGAGGCCGATCGCGTCGAGCCGGCGGCCGAGCTTCTCATAATGGCCGACATCGCCCTCGAAGACCGGGATTTCGACCCCGTCATAGCCGATCTCGCGGATGCGCTCGCACAAGGGCAGGTGCGCTTCGTCGATGAAGCCGCCGACCGTCAGCAGGTTGAAGCCGATCTGGACCATGGCCGGGTCTTCGCGCCGCGGTCAGCGCAGCCGCAACGCGGTTGCGTTGTCGAAGAATACCGGTGAATCGACGATGCTGATACGCATGATCGGCACTCCTCCCAAACGTGGCTCATTCTACGGAGCCACTTCGAAAGTGATTATGTAATCGATTGCAAAACTGTCAACCGGCGAATTTTGAGCGGGTCCGGCTGCTTGCCTTGCGCCTTTCCGGAGGCCTGTTCGGCTTGCGGTCTCGGGGCAAGCCGCACTAAATCCGCGGCCATCGGTTCGCTACGCTGGCGTGGAAGGCCGATAGCTTGGCGATCACGAGAACAGGACATCCTTCATGCGCGTCGCGATCATCGGCTCGGGTGGCATCGGGCGCGGTTATGCCGCCTATCTGAGCTCGCAGGGCCACCAGCCGGTGCTGTGGTCGCCCAGCGGCGTGGCTCTGAAGAACTTTGCTGATGGGGCGGAATTGTCAGTCACCGGCAAGCTTGAGGAGACTTTCCCGCTCGCGCTCGCCCGCGACTGCGCCGAGGCGGTGGAGGGGGCTGAGGCTGTCATCGTCGCAGTGCAGGCCAACGGCTTCCGGGCGGTCTTCGACGCTCTGGCTCCGCATCTGCGCGCCGGGCAGGCGGTGATCGTCAGCGCGCATTGCTCCTTCGCTGCACTCTACCTGTATCGCCTGTTGGCGGCGCGCGGGCTCGATTTGCCGATCGCCGCCTGGGCGACGACGGCGCTGACCGCGCGCAAGAGCGGCCCGCGCAGCGTCCATATATCAGGCATTCGCGCCCGGCTCGATGTCGCGACCTTGCCGCGGCGCCATGCCGAGGCCGGGCTTGCGCTCTGCTGCGCTCTTTTTGGGGATCGCTTCGAGCCGCGCCCGGGTCTGCTCGCGATCATGCTGAGCAATCTCAACCCGCCGGCCCATATGGCGACCATGCTCGGCAACCTGACCCGGGCCGAGAAGGGCGAGGACTGGCCGAACTACGGCTCGATCACGCCGGGCGTCGGGCGGATCATCGACGCCATGGATGTCGAGCGCCTGACGCTGGCGCGCAGCTTCGGGCTCGAGGTCCGCAGTGTGCAGGATCATTACCGGCTCTCCTTCGGGGTCGAGCCTGCCCCGGTCGGCGAGATGGCGGCCGAGGTCTATCGCAAGCGGCCGGAACTGCTCGGGCCAAAGTCGCTCGACACGCGCTTCATCACCGAGGACGTGCCCTTCGGCCTCGTGCCGCTCGAATTGCTCGGGGCTGTCGCCGGCATCGATATGCCGCTGCACAAGGCCGGCATCGCCTTGTTCGACGCGATCTGCGCCCGGGATTTCCGGGTCGAGAACGATCTTTTGCCAGTGCTCGGGCTCGCGGGGATCTCGCCGGAGGAGCTGCACCGCCAGCTGCGCGAGGGTTGAGGCGATCAGTCTCTGACCGGCTCGCCGAGCGTGTGCATCAGCCGGTTGGCCCAGCCGAAGATCGCGGCGGAGAGGATGAGGTCGAGGATCTCGACCTTCGACAGCCCGAGATCTGCGAGCTTTTCGATGTCGTCGGCCGTGGCCTCCGACGGTGTCTTCGACAGCTTCGCGGCAAAATCGAAGATCGCCTGCTGATGTTCCTCCAGCTCGGCGTCGAGCCCTTTGGCAAAAATCTCATCGATCACGTCGCTGCGCTTGGTCAGGGCGTTGAAGCGCGAGGCGTGGACCGCAGCACAGTAGACGCATCGATTGACGATCGAGGCGGCGGTGGCGCCGAGCTCGCGTTCGGCCGAGGACAACCCGCCCTTGCCGTACATGATCGCGTTGAACAAAGGCGAGCGCACCTTCAGCGATTCCGGATCATGCGCCAGCGTCAGGACGTAATCCGAGATCTTCTTGTTCGACGGCGTCACCTGCATGGCGTCGAGTTGCTCCGGCGTCGCCTCGGCGAGAACGACCGGCGTGACATAGGGGGACCAGCGCGGGACCTTGGCGGTGAATTCGTGGACGACGGTGCTCATGCGATGGCTCCCAGCAGCCTCAAGCCGGCGATGACGCGAGCCTGGTAGTTCACGAAGGCGATCAATTCGGCGAGCCGGACGATGTCGGGTTCGGACAGGCCGGCAGCCTTGAGCGCGGCGATGTCGGCCTTGGTCGCGTCCTTGGGCGAGAGCGTCACCAGGTCGACATGGCGGGTGATCGCGCGCAGCCGCGTGTCGCTACCCGCAACGGGACCGGCGCCCACGGCGATGGCGAGCAGGGCAGGGCTCTCGCCGGCCTGGCGGAGCAGACCCTGATAGTGCTCGGCGAGAATGCCATCGGCGTTGGCGCGCGCCATGCGGACGGCGAGCGCGGCTCGCTCGGCATGGCTGATGCCGCCGGGCTCGCGCGGCAGCAGCACGGCGTCATGCGCCGCCTGGCTGAGGCCGAGGATTTCGGCCCGCTCGGCCAGCACTCCGGCGAGGCTTGAGCCCGCGCCGGACAGGGTTTCGATGAGATGGGGGCTGCTCATCCGCATTCTCTCCCAGGCTGCCTGCGAAGCGATCGCCGCCAGCCTATGCTTCATGCTTGACCGGCATCAAGGAGTATCTATCATCCGATTTAGGAATAATGATCCAGCCCGTGAACGCATGGACCTACGCCAGCTCGAAGCCTTTGCCGCAGTCTTCTCCGCCGGCAGCATCACCGGCGGCGCAAAGCTGCTTGGCCGCTCGCAGCCGGCGCTGACCCGGCAGATCCAGGAGCTGGAAGAGACGCTCGGCTTCAGCGTGCTGCACCGCGCCGGGCCGCGGGTGACGCCGACCGAACAGGGCCTGCGCTTCCATCAGGAGGTTGAGCCGGTGATCGCCTGGCTCCGGCAATTGCGCGAGCGCGCCGACGCGATCGCTGCCGACAAGCCGCGTTCCCTGGAAATCGCCTCGATCGCCTCCTTCGCTGCCGGCATGCTGCCCGCCGCTCTGGCGCGCCTCGGTGAGTACGCCCTGCCCGGGCAGGTCCATATCCGCGCAGCCTTGGCCGAGCAGGTCGTGCAGTCGGTTGCGACCCATGTCGCCGAGATCGGCGTCACCAGCCTGCCGGTCGATCATCCCGCCCTCGAACTGCACTGGATCGGCGAGGCGCCCTGCGTCGTCGCCGTGCGCGCCGACGATCCATTGGCGGAGGCGGAGACGATCCCGCTCGCCGCGGTCGCCGGCCGCCGGTTGATCGCCATGGCCAACCCTTTCCGCTGGCGCCGGCGCGTCGATGCGGCGCTGGAGCGGGCCGGAGTTCGGCCCGCCGGTCTCCTCGACGCCAACACCTCGAACACCGCGCTGATGGCGGCACGCGCCGGGCTCGGCATCGCCATCCTCGAGCCGGTGATCGCCTACGGCATGCCGCTCGATGGTGTCGCAATCCGCAAGCTCGACGTGCCCATCTCCTTCCTCTGGGGCGTGGTGACGCCCTATGGCCGCCCGGCGACGCCGCTGGTCGACGGGCTGATCGCGGCGTTGGAAGCGATCTCGCGCGAGACTTTGCCCGGTTTCGTCAAGCACCCGCCGACCGCGCGCGAGCGCCTGATGGCCGACCTGTTCGGCCCCAAGCCGATCCGGGGCGCGGCATGAACGCGGTCTCTCCCGTCCCGACCGGCCTGCCGGCGCTGGAGCAGCGCCTGCGCCAGGATCTGGAGTGGCTGGAATGGCCGGCCAAGGACTGGGTGCCGCCGCGTGAGTATGAGGGCCAGCGCGTCCGTGACGTCGTGATCGTCGGCGCCGGCATGTGCGGCCTCGCCGCCGCCGGGGCGCTGAAGGGGCTCGGCCTCTCGAACATCGTGCTGCTCGACCGCGCCCCCGCCGGCCGCGAAGGGCCCTGGGTGACCTATGCGCGGATGGAAACGCTGCGTTCGCCGAAGCAGCTCACCGGCCCGGCGCTCGGCCTGCCCGCTTTGACCTTCAGGGCCTGGTACGAAGCGCAACATGGCCGTACCGCCTGGGAGGCGCTGGGCAAGATTCCGCGACCGATGTGGATGGACTATCTCGTCTGGTACCGGAAGGTGCTGAATCTGCCGGTCGAGAACGGCGTGTCGGTCGACGCAGTCATGCAGCAGGGCGATCTGCTGGCGCTGACGGTCTCGGATGCCAAGGGTTCCCGCACCATCTTTGCCCGCCATCTCGTCCTCGCCACGGGCCGCGACGGGCTCGGCGCGCCCTGGGTGCCGCCGATCGCCGAGGCTGTCGATCGCCGCTTCTGGGCGCACAGCGCCGACGACATCGATTTCACCGCCTTGAGAGGCAAGCGTGTCGGCGTGGTCGGCGCCGGGGCCTCGGCCATGGACAATGCCGCGACGGCGCTGGAGCACGGTGTCGCCGGCCTCGACCTGTTCATCCGCCGCAAGGAGTTGCCGCGCATCAACAAGTTCACCGGCATCGGCAGCCAGGGCGTCGTCCACGGCGTCGCCGGCCTGCCGGATGACTGGAAATGGCGCTTCTTCGACTACGCATTGAAGGCGCAGACGCC
Source organism: Allobosea sp. NPDC003192 (assembly GCF_050275675.1). Taxonomy (NCBI): domain Bacteria; kingdom Pseudomonadati; phylum Pseudomonadota; class Alphaproteobacteria; order Hyphomicrobiales; family Alloboseaceae; genus Allobosea; species Allobosea sp. NPDC003192. Next base: position 54,033 of record NZ_JBNNPK010000019.1, on the reverse strand, counting down.
GCCGCCGCGCGACTCGACCTCGCGCGTCTCACGCCATGCCAATGCCCGCTTCCATCTCGGCAGCCCGATCCTCGACTTGCAGGAGCGTGACGGCGCGCTGGCGCTGACGACGCCGAAGGGCACCTACATCCTCGACTTCCTGATTTTCGCCACCGGCTTCTCGGTCGATCTCGGCGAGCGGCCGGAACTCGCCGCCGTCGCGCCCTTCATCCGCTTCTGGAAGGATCGTTACGTTCCCGAAGGGATCGACAATGCCGAGCTGGAAAGCGCGCCGGATCTCGGCCCGTCCTTCGAGTTCCAGGAGAAGCAGCCCGGAAGTTGCCCGGCGCTGGCGCGGATCCACTGCTTCAACTATCCGGCGATGCTGAGCCACGGAAAGCTGTCCGGCGATATTCCGGCCGTCAGCGCCGGCGCCGACCGGCTCGGCCGCGGCATTGCCCGCGCCCTCTTCGTCGCCGACCGCGAGGCGCATTACCGCTCGCTCGTTGCCTATGACACGCCCGAACTGCTCGGCGACGAATGGACCGATGCCGACGCCATGCCTGCCGACCTCACCGTTTCCACCTCCTGAAGGAGCGCCTCGATGATCAAGCATCTGTCGATCTCTGCAGTCCTCGCGGCGACGCTCCTCACGACCGGCGCCGCCCGCGCCGAGTATCCGGAGAAGCCGATCGAGATGATCGTCGCCTTCGCGCCCGGCGGCGGCACCGACGTCGCCGCCCGCTCGATCGCCCGCTACATGGAGAAATATCTCGGCGGCAATGCCCGCATCGGCGTGATCAACAAGCCCGGGGCTGGCGGCGAGATCGGCTGGACCGCGGTCGCCCAAGGCAAGCCCGACGGTTATACGATCGGCTTCATCAACGCCCCGGCGATCAATGCGCTGGTCGTCGAGGGCAAGACCAAGTTCAAGATGGGCGACCTGCAGCCGATCGCCAATCTCGTCTACGATCCCGGCGTTCTGGTCGTGCCGAAGACCAGCTCATATGGCTCGCTGAAGGATCTGATCGACGCCGCGAAGAAGGCCTCGACGCCGCTCGTGATCGGCACCTCCGGCGCCAGCGGCTCCTCCGAGCATATTGCTTTGCTGAACTTCCAGCGCCTCGCCGGCACCAAGTTCACCCCGGCCTTCTTCGGCGGCACCGCCCCGGTCCGTCAGGCCGTGCTCGGTGGCCATGTCCCGGCCGCGACGATGAACCTATCCGAGGCGCTTCAGATCGCCCGCGAGGGCAATATCAAGGTGATCGGCGTGATGAGTGCTGAGCGCTCCGCCTACCTGCCGGAGGCGCCAACCTTCCGCGAGGCCGGCTACGATGTCGTCGTCGGGGCCTCGCGCGGCATTGCCGCGCCCAAGGGTGTGCCGGCCGAAGTCGTCGCCAAGCTGGAGAAGGCGATCGACCAGGCGCTGAAGGATCCCGAATATCTCGACGCTGCCAAGAAGGCCGAGATTCCGTTGCAATATCTCGCCTCCGGCGACTTCAAGGCCTTCCTCGACCGCGCCACCACCGATCTCGAGGCGACCTGGAAGGCGACGCCGTGGAAGTGACGGACGCCGCCGCGCCGGCTGCGCCCGAGGGTCGCTCGCGCAGCCCGGTCGAGATCGTCTTCGCGCTCGTCCTCGTCGCGGTCTCGCTCGCGGTCATCGCGACGGCGTCGAGCTATCCGGTCGAGAGCGCCGCCTATCCGGTCGCGATCGCTTCCGGCATGGCGGTGCTCGGCCTGTGGATCGCGGCGCGCGAGGTCCTGCGCCGGCTTCGCAGCAAGCCGACTCCCGGCGCCTTCGCAGAGCACGGTCCGCGCCTCGCCATCGGCATCGCGGCGCTCGTCGCCTATTTCGCTGCGGTGAGCCTGATCGGCTTCATCCTGCCGAGCCTGGCGCTCTGCATATTCCTGCCGGCGGCGGTGGGTTTCCGGCGCTGGGGGCTCGCGGCCGTGGTCGGGATCGTCTGCGTCGTCTCGATCCTCTTGATCTTCGTCTACGCGCTCGGCCGCCCGATCCCGGAAGATCTCCTCTCACCCCTGCTGGCGAAGCTCAGATGATCGACGCGCTGCTGCACGCCATCCCGCTCGTCTTCGCCCCGATGAACGTCCTCGCCATGTTCATTGGCCTGATCGCCGGCCTCGTGGTCGGCTGCCTGCCCGGCCTGACCGTCGTCACGGGCCTCGCCGTGCTGATCCCGCTGACCTTCGGGCTCGATCCGATGTTCGCGCTGGGTATGATGGCCGGCATGTACAATGGCGGCTCCTATGGCGGCGCTATTCCCGCGATCCTGATGCGCGTGCCGGGTACCCCGGCCTCGGTCGCGACCGTGCTCGACGGCTACAAGATGACCCAGAAGGGGCAGGCGGCCTATGCGCTGCAGGTCGCGCTTCTCTCGGGCGTGATCGGCTCCGTACTATCCTCGATCTCGCTGATCCTGCTCTCACCCCCTCTGGTCTCGTTCAGCCTGCTGTTCGGTCCGACCGAGTATTTCTGGCTCGGCATCCTCGGCCTCGCCACCGTCTCCTCGCTGCTCGGCGACGACCTGCCAAAGGGCCTGATCGCCTGCGGCATCGGCCTGCTGATCGGCGCCGTCGGCCAGGACATCTCCAACGGCACCGAGCGCTTCACCTTCGGCCAGCTCGACCTGCTCGACGGCTTCAGCGCGATCGTGCTGCTGACGGGGCTATTCGCCGTGCCGCCGGTGCTGCAGATCGTCGAGGAAGCGGTGAAGACCGGCATGAGCGGTGACAAGCTCAAGCTGCACCGTCAGGGCTCGGCGCTGAGCCAATGGCGCTTCTTCACGCCAGTTTGGATCCGCTCGTCGATCATCGGCATCATCATCGGCATCCTGCCGGGCGCCGGCGGCAGCATGTCGTCCTTCCTCGCCTATAACGAGGCCAAGCGCGTCGCCCGTAGCCCTGAGACCTTCGGCCATGGCAATCCCGAGGGTGTCGCCGCCTCCGAATGCGGCAACGGCGCTGACAACGCCGCCTCGCTGATCCCGGCGCTGGCGCTCGGCATTCCCGGCTCCGGTGTCGCCGCGGTCATCCTCGGCGGCCTCTTGGTGCATGGCCTGCGGCCTGGCCCGCAGCTCTTTCGCGAGCATCCGGACATCGTCTACGGCTTCATGCTGCAGTTCCTGGTGACGTCTTTCCTGCTCGCCATCGTCGGCGGCCTGGCGGCGACGCGCATCTTCGGCCAGGTGCTGCGTCTGCCGCGCATCGTGCTCGCACCGGTGATCCTGCTCTTCGTCACCATCGGCGTCTATTCGGTCAACAACTCGCTGTTCGACCTCTGGGTGCTGCTCGGCGTCGGGCTGATCGGTTACGTGCTGGAGCGGCTCGACTATCCGAGCGCACCGATCGTCCTCGGCCTGCTGCTCGGGCCGATGGTGGAAAGCCAGCTCAGGCTGGCGCTGACCATCTCCGGCGGCAACGCCTCGGCGCTGGTCTCGACCCCGATCGCGGTCATCCTGGCCGTGCTCAGCGCCGCCATCCTGCTGACGCCGGCCTGGCGGCTGCTCCGCCAGCGCCGCACCGCTGCGGCCTGAGCGGCGGTAGAGCAGAAACCTGCCGCGCCAGCGGCCGGAGGCGAGCGCTTCCGCCTCCTGCGGGGGGCATCTTTGAAAAGACATTTCATTGACCCTGCATGTTTTCGCAGGAAGAATATCAGTATCGAGCGCTGACAACTGCGCTTGGTCGTGGGATTTGCTGGAGCAGCTTGCACCGCGTCAACAATGCTAAAAGCGCCACGAGAAACTCGTGGGCTCCGGATACGGAGACACGTCGATGCGACAAGGTGATAGCTTAGGCCTCGAGCATCCCGACAACTCGTTGCGATGTTACTGAGTTCTCGTCCTGTGGCCTGACCGCAGGACCAATCGTTCCCCAGCAGCATCAGCATGCCGGCTCATCCGGCCAGAGCGCCGCTTCATGGCGACGCGCGCCTTGCTGCGTCCTCCCGCCAGCCGAGGCCTTCATGACTGTCGTCTCGCTCGTCACTCCTATAGCCGCATCATCTCGTCCCTTCGATCGAGCTACGTCAGCGCAAGCCGAGGCGCCGAGCTTCCGGGCGGCGCTGCGCCATCTCGCCGGCGGCGTCAGCGTGATCACGACTGGGCAGGGTGCGGACCGCACCGGCCTGACAGTCACCTCGCTCGCGTCGCTCTCCGCCGAGCCGCCGACGGTGATGTTCGGGCTCAATCTGAGCTCGTCGAGCTTCCCGGTGCTCGCCCGCCGTCGCAGCTTCGGCGTCAACTTCCTCAACGCGACGCAAAAGCAGATCGCCGACCGCTTCGCCGGCCGCGCCGGCGAGAAGGGCGAGGCGCGCTATGCCGGGGCGAGCTGGACGGAAGGCGTCACCGGCGCGCCGCTGCTGGAAGGCGCGCTGGCGGCGCTCGACTGCGAGGTCGAGGAGCTGATCGAGCGGCATTCGCACGCCATCGTCATCGGCCGGGTGCGCGAGGTCAGGCTCGGCGGCGACGATGCGGCGCTGGTCTACTGGCGCGGCGATTACGAGCGCCTCGGCTGGACGGCCGAGGAGGCGCGCACGGCGCTCGGCCTGCGCGGCATCTGACCCCGGCGAGACATCCCATGGCCTATTCCCTCAGCCTGCTCGACAAGAGCCCGATCCTCGACGGCGAGACCGCGGTCGACGCCCTGCAGCGCACCATCGCGCTGGTGCAGGCCGCCGAGCGGCTCGGCTATCACCGCTTCTGGCTCGCCGAGCATCACGGCTTTCCGGGCCTCGCCAGCTCCGCGCCGGAAATCCTGGTCGCCCATCTGGTCGCCCGCACCCGCCGCATCCGCATCGGCTCCGGTGGCGTGCTGCTGCAGCATTACAGCCCCTACAAGGTCGCGGAGACCTTCAACCTGCTCGCGGCGCTGGCGCCTGATCGCATCGATCTCGGCGTCGGCAAGGCACCGGGCGGCCTGCCGCTCTCGACCAGGGCGCTGCGCGTCCAGCACGACCCGGAGCGGGCCCGCTCCTTCGAAGCCTTGCTGGCGGAACTCGACGGCTTCCTCGCCGGATCGCTCGACACCAGCGATCTCCTCGCCGGTGCGCAGGCTCTGCCGAGGCCGCCTGCGCCGGTCGAGCGCTTTCTGCTCGGCGCCAGCCCTGACAGTGCAAGGCTAGCAGCCGAGCGCGGCTGGCGCTTCGTCTTCGCCGGCCAGCTCAACGGCGATCCCAAGGCAATCGAGGCCAGCCTCAATGCTTATGCCAACGCCGGCGCCAGGCAGCCGCCGCTCTTCGGCCTCGCCGCCCTCGCAGCTGCGACGGCCGAGGAGGCGCGGGCGCTGACCGAGCCGCTGCGTGTCGTCAGGCTGACTCTCGACAATGGCCAGAGCGTCAATCTCGGCAGCGAGGAACAGGCGGCCGAGTTCGCCCGCCAGGCCGGAGCGGCGTCCTACACCACCGAAATCCGCCGCCCGAGCATCCTCGCCGGCACCGCCGAGGACGTCCGGCGCGAGCTCGATGCGCTGTCCGCCCGCTTCGGCATCGCCGAATTCGTCATCGATACCCCGGCCGCCGCGACCGCCCAGCGCCTCGCCTCGATCACGCTGCTCGCCGGCGATGCACCGGCGCTCGCCGCCTGAGCCGACAGGAGAACCCGATGAGCAAGACCCGTCTCACCTTCGGCCTGATGCTGCAGGGCCCCGGCAGCCACATGAACGCCTGGCGCCATCCGAGCAATCCGGCCGATGCCAGCGTCAATCTCGACTTCTTCATCCGCAACGCCCGCAAGGCCGAGGAGAACGGCATCGCCTTCGCCTTCGTCGCCGACGGGCTCTACATCAACGAGAAGTCGATCCCGCATTTCCTCAACCGCTTCGAGCCGCTGACCATTCTCTCAGCGCTGGCGACGGCGACGAAGAAGCTCGGCCTCGTCGGCACGGTCTCGACCTCCTATAGCGACCCCTTCACCATCGCCCGGCAATTCGCCTCGCTCGACCTGATCTCCGGCGGGCGCGCAGGCTGGAACGCGGTGACCTCGCCGCTGGAAGGCTCCGGCCGCAATTATGGCCGCGCGCATCCCGAGCACTCGCTGCGCTACGAGATCGCCCACGAATACCTCGACGTCGCCAAGGGGCTCTGGGATTCCTGGGACGACGACGCCTTCGTCCGCGACCGCGAGGCCGGCCGCTTCTTCGATCGCGAGAAGCTGCACACGCTCGGCTACAAGGGCCGCTACTTCCAGGTCGAGGGCCCGCTCAACATCCAGCGCTCGCCGCAGGGCCAGCCGGTGCTGTTCCAGGCCGGCGCCTCCGATGCGGGCATCGGCCTCGCCGGCCGCCATGCCGATGCGGTCTTCGCCAACCATGTCTCGCTGGAGGAGGGCCAGGCCTTCTACCGCAGCATCAAGACCAGCGCGATCGCGCAGGGGCGGCTCGCCGACGACGTCAAGATCTTCCCGAGCGCCGGCCCGATCGTCGGCCGCACGCGCAAGGAGGCCGAGGACAAGTACCAGGCGATCCGCGATCTCGTCTCGATCGACGAGGCGCTCGCCTATCTCGGCCGCTATTTCGACCATCACGATTTCAGCGCCTACCCGCTCGATGCGCCCTTCCCGGAGCTCGGCGAGATCGGCAAGAACAGCTTCCGCTCGACCACCGACCGGATCAAGCGCACCGCCGCCCTGAAGCGCCAGACCCTGCGCGAGGCGGCGCTGGAAGCTGCGACACCGCGCGCCGACCTGATCGGCTCTGCCGAAGAGATCGCCGATATCCTGATCGAGCGCGTCGAGAAGCAGGCGGCGGATGGTTTCATCCTCGGCTTCCCGGTGATCGGCCAGGGGCTCGACGATTTCGTCGAGCTGGTGATTCCGGAGCTGGAGGCGCGCGGCGTCTACGATCGCAGCCTGCCGGGCGAAACGCTGCGCGACCATCTCGGCTTGCCGCGCCGCGAGAGCCGCTATGCCCGCCCCGCCCCGGCCACCGTGCCGCGCAAGGCCGGCTGAAGGCCTGAACCCGTTTCCAGAATCCCGCTTTCCGAGAGGCTGTCCCATGGCCGACGAATTCTTCTACACCACCCCGCTCGATCCGCTCGCCCAGCCCCTGGTCGAGCAGCTGACCTGGGAATACGCCACCCGTTATGGCACTTATTTCGGCGAGCCCCCGGGCGCCGAGATGAGCCGCTACCCCGCATCGCTGTTCGCGCCGCCCGAGGGCAATTTCGTGCTGCTGCTCCGCGGCGGCCGCGCCATCGCCGGCGGCGCCTTCAAGCGCTATGACGCGCAGACCGCCGAGCTGAAGCGGATGTGGACCGACAATGCCTTCCGCCGCCAGGGCCTCGCTCGGCGCGTCGTCGAGGAACTGGAGGCGCAGGCGGTGCGCCAAGGCTATGGCAAGATCTTCCTGACCACCGGCTTCCGCCAGCCCGAGGCGCGGGACCTCTACCTCAACACCGGCTACACGCCGCTGTTCGATCCCGCGGTCGATCCCGAGGTCTACAAGAAGCTCGCTTTCGAGAAGGACCTCGCGGTAGCCGCTTACAAGCTGCGCCCGCCCGCCGAGCAACTGCCTGCCAGCGCCGCCTGATCGCGCCGCCCGCCGCATCAACAGAAAACGAGACCAGCCATGAGCCTCGCCAGCGATTTCGCGGGCCTGCCGACGCGCGCCCATAGCACACCGCCGACCCGCGATTTCAGCCGCTACCGCATCGTGCCGGCGCGCTATCCGGCCCGCACCATCGGCACCGTCTTCGCGGTTGTCGTGATTTTCGCGGTCGCGAACTCGGTCCTCTCCAATCCGCGCTGGGGCTGGGACGTCTTCGCCGAATGGTTCTTCTCGGAGCCGGTGCTGGCAGGGCTCGGCCGAACCTTGCTGCTCACCTTGTTCGGCACTGTTCTCGGTTTCCTGCTCGGTACCGGCCTGGCCTTGGCGCGCGTCTCGGGCTCGCCGCTGCTGGCCTCTTTGTCCTGGGCCTATGTCTGGCTGTTCCGCTCGATCCCGCTGATCGTGCTGCTGCTGATCCTCAACAATCTCGGCTATCTCTATTCGACGGTCTGGCTCGGCGTTCCCTTCACCGAGATCACCTTCGCCTCCTGGTCGACGACGCAATTGATCACGCCGTTCTTCGCGGCGGTGCTGGGGCTGACCCTGCATGCCGGCGCTTTCTCCTCCGAGATCGTTCGTGGTGGCATCCTCTCGGTCGACCAGGGCCAGCACGAGGCCGCGGCCGCGCTCGGCCTGCCGCGACGACGCCAGTTCTCGCGGATCGTGCTGCCGCAGGCGATGCGCACCATCCTGCCCAACGGCTTCAACGAGATCATCCTGCTGGCGAAGGGCACCTCTCAGGTCTACATCCTGGCGCTGCCGGAGCTGTTCTACACCATCCAGATCATCTACCGGCGCAATCTCGAGGTGATCCCGCTGCTGATGGTGGCGACGGTCTGGTACCTCGTCATCCTGAGCGTGCTCTCCTTCGTCCAGCACCATATCGAGCGCTATTACTCGCGCGGCGCGCTGCGCAATCCGCCGCCCTCGCTGATCGGGCTGGTACTGGCTCGCTTGGGCCGCTCGCGCGATGCCGCAGCAGCGCGGCGTACCGAGGCTGCTTTGGCCCAGCCGAGTTCTTCCGCCACGGCGGCTCCTTCGCTGGCGAGCTTGCGGCGCAGCGGCGGCGAGATCCGCATCAGCAACGTCTCGAAGAGTTTTGGCCCGCTCAAGGTGCTCGACGATGTCAGCCTGGCGCTGCGGCCCGGCAGCGTCACCGCGATCATCGGCCAGTCCGGCTCGGGCAAGTCGACCCTGCTGCGCTCGATCAACCATCTCGAACGCGTCGATGAGGGCTTCATCGCCATCGACGGCGAGCTGATCGGCTACCGCCAGGACGGCGACACGCTCTACGAACTCAAGGAGCGCGAGATCCTGAAGCGCCGCGTCGATGTCGGCATGGTGTTCCAGAGCTTCAACCTGTTCCCGCATCTGACCGCGATCGAGAACGTCATCGAGGCGCCGCTTTCGGTGCGCGGTGTCAGCCGCGAGCAGGCGCTGGCCGAGGCGCGCGAACTGCTCGCCCGCGTCGGCCTCGCCGAGAAGGCCGACGCCTATCCGCGTCAGCTCTCCGGCGGCCAGCAGCAGCGCGTCGCCATTGCCCGGGCGCTCGCGCTGAAGCCCAAGGTGCTGCTCTTCGACGAGCCGACCTCGGCGCTCGATCCCGAGCTCGTCAACGAGGTGCTCGACGTCATCAAGGAGCTCGCCCGCTCCGGCACGACGCTGGTCATCGTCACCCATGAGATCGGTTTTGCCCGTGAGGTCGCCGACGAGGTCGTCTTCATGGAGGCCGGCCGCATCCTCGAAGTCGGCCCGCCGGCTCGCGTCTTCGCCGAGCCCGACCATCCCCGCACCCGCGAATTCCTCGCCAAGGTCCTCTGACCCTCATTTTCCTGGGAGTTAAGCCATGATCACCAGACGCAACACGCTCGCTCTGCTCGGGGCTGCCTCGGCCGGCGCGCTTCTCCCCTCGCTCGGCCTCGCCCAGCAGGCGATCGACCTCTCGCCCGAACAGCCCGGCCGGCCGCGGGCGCAGCGCGACGAAGCTGCGATCAAGCTGATCGGCAAGGACGCCAAGTTCGTGAAGGACGGCGTCTTCACCGTCGCCAACGCTACCGGCCGCTTGCCTTTTGCCGGCTATGCGAGCGACACCAAAAGCATCGTCGGTTCGGAGCCGGATATCGCCCAGCTCGTCGCCGATGCGCTGGGCCGCAAGCTGGAGATCGTCCCGGTCTCCTGGGCCGACTGGCCGCTCGGCGTCGCCTCCGGCAAATACGATGCGGCGATCTCGAACATCACTGTCACCGAGCAGCGCAAGGAGAAGTTCGACTTCTCGACCTATCGCAAGGACCTGCTCGGCTTCTATGTGAAGAAGGACAACGAGATCCAGATTCGCGAGCCGCGCGACGTCGCCGGCCTCAAGGTCATCGTCGGCTCCGGCACCAATCAGGAGCAGATCCTGCTGCGCTGGAACGAGCAGAATGTGAAGGCCGGGCTGAAACCGGCCGAGGTCCAGTATTATGACGATGACGTGGTGCTCTATCTCGCGCTGGAGACGGGACGCGCCGACGCCTATCTCGGCCCGAACGCCCTGCTCAGCTTCAAGGCGGCGCAGGAGAACAAGACCCGCCTCGCCGGCAACTTCTCCGGCGGCTGGCCGCTGCTGGCCGAGATCGCGGTGACCACCCGCAAGGGCGCCGGGCTCGCCGAGGCGATCACCCATGCCGTCAACACCCAGATCGGCAACGGCAACTACGCCAAGGCGCTCGGACGCTGGAACCTCGCGGCCGAGGCGATCGAGCAGTCGCGCACCAACCCGCCTGGACTGCCGGCGAAGTGAGTGCGACGGGCGCTGCGGCAGTGCGCGGCGCCCGCCCTATCAGGGAACAGGGAAGACGATGATGTTGCGAGCGCGTGCCATGTTGGCGCTTCTCCTCGGTGGCTGGGCCATCTTTGGCCAAGCGCGGGATCCGGCTCTGGCCCAGGCGCCGTTCGATCTCGGGCCGGAGCAATCCGGGCGGGTGAGGGCGGAGAAGCAGCCGGAGGCAATCGCTGCGATCCCGAAGGGATTCAAATTCACCGAGCCGGGCGTGCTGACAGTGGCGGTGAGCCCGGGCGGGCCGCCGCTCGCGACCTATGCGACCGACGCCAAGACCGTGGTCGGCGCCGATGCCGATTTTGCCCAGCTCATTGCCGACAGCCTTGGTCTCAAGCTCGATTTGCAGCCGATCGCCTGGGCCGACTGGCCGCTGGGGCTGGCTTCGGGCAAGTACGACGCCGTCATCTCCAATGTCGGCGTCACCGAGCAGCGCAAGGAGAAGTTCGACTTCTCGACCTATCGGCACGGCCTGCACGGCTTCTTCGTCAGGGCCGACAGCAAGGTCACCGAGATCAGGGAGCCGAAGGATGCCGCCGGCCTCAAGATCAGCGTTGGGGGCGGTACCAATCAGGAGCGCATCCTGGTCGAATGGAGCAAGCAGAACGTCGCCGCCGGCCTGAAGCCGATCGAGCTCCAGCTCTTCGACGACGAAGCCGGGCGGCTGGTCGCGCTGCGCTCGGGCCGGGTCGACGTCATCGTCCAGCCGCATGCGCAGCTCGTCTTCATCGCGGCGCGCGACAAGGACATCAGGCGCGTCGGCACGCTCAGCGCCGGCTGGCCGCTGAAATCGGATGTCGCGATCACCACGCGCAAGGGCAGCGGCCTGGTCGATGCGCTGACCATCGCGACCAACGGGCTGATCGCCAACGGCAAGTTCCGGGCATCGCTGGCGCGCTGGAGCCTGGAAGGGGAGGCGCTCGACCGATCCGAGACCAATCCGCCCGGCCTGCCGAAATACTGAAAACGCCATGTCCAAGCTCGCCATCCGGCACATCGCCTTCCTGACGCCCGGCAATTACGACGACGCCGATCCGCGCGCCGGCCTTGAGGAGACGCTCGCGCTCTTCGAGTATGGCGAGGCGCTCGGCTTCGACAGCGCCTGGGTGCGCCAGCGCCATCTCGAGCCCGGCGTCTCCTCGGCCGCGACCTTCCTCGCGGCAGCGAGCCAGCGCACCAGCCGGATCGGGCTCGGCACCGCCGTGATCCAGATGGGCTACGAGAACCCGTTCCGGCTGGCCGAGGACCTCTCGCTGGTCGACGTCCTCTCCGGCGGGCGGCTCAATGTCGGCCTGAGCGCCGGCCCGCCACCCTTCGGCAAGCTGCTGGGCGAGCGCTTCTTCGATGCCGATCCCGCCGCTTACGATTTCTCGCATGCCCGCGTCGCCAGGCTCGCCAACAATCTGGATGGCTACTGGCTCGGTGATGCCGACAGCCGCATCAGCTCCGCTGCCGGCGAGCATCGCCCGCGCCTGCGCCCGCATGCACCGGGGTTAAGGCAGCGGCTCTGGTATGGCGGCGGCTCGCTGCGCTCGGCCCGCTGGGCCGCCGAGAACGGCTTCCATCTGCTCATCGGCAATCTCAATACGGGCGAGGACACCGACGATTTCTTCGTCGTGCAAAGCCGCCATATCGAGGCATTTCGCTCGCACTGGCGGGGGGAGGGCGAGCCGAAGATCGCGGTTGGCCGTGTGATCGTACCGCTCGACAGCGCCGACACAGCGACGCGCCAGCGCTATCGCGACTATGCCGAAAGCCGGCATGAGCGGACATTGGCGCCGCAAGGCGAGCGCCGGACGCTGTTCACGCCCGACCTTGTCGGCACCGCGGCCGAGATCGTCGAGCGGCTTCAGGCCGATCCGATCCTGCCGCTGGTCGATATGCTGCGGCTGGAACTGCCCTACAATTTCGCAATCGCGGACTACCGCCAGATCATCGCCGACTTCGTCGCGCTGATCGCGCCGGTACTCGGTTGGCGCGGGGAACCCCTCTCCTGGAAGGAGAGGGGTAGGGGTGAGGTGTTCGGAGCGGAAACGGTAGCCTGACCCCAACCGCGCGGTCGGCGCTCACGGAACTGGTCAGGCCGCCCACACCTCACCCTGCCCTCTCCTTCCAGGAGAGGGTTCCCGCGTCTCTATCGTCTCCGACCAGGCGAACCGGACGGCTTTGAATGACAGCGGAACTTCAGCCCGTCTGCCCGGCCATCACCCGCTGCATGCCGCTGAGCACTGCCTTGAGCGAGGCCATGACGATATTCGGGTCGATGCCGACGCCGTGCACGACCCGGCCCTTCTCGTCCTGGAGCTGGACATAGCAGGCGGCGGTGGCGTTGGCGCCGCGGCCGACCGCGTGCTCGTGATAGTCGAGGAAGGAGAACTCGACGCCATAGGTCGTCTTCAGCGCATCGACGAAGGCGTCGATCGGGCCGTTGCCGACGCCCTCGATCGTCCGGATCGCGCCGTCCTGCTTGAGTTCCGCCGTCAGCGTGCGCGAGCCCTGCGCCGCCGGGAAGGTCTTGTGCGTGATCAGCTCCAGCGGGGCATCGCTCAAGAGGTAGGTCTTGCTGAACAGGGACCAGAGCACCGCGCTGGTCAGCTCCTTGCCCTCCTCGTCCATCTGCTCCTGGGCGATCTTGGAGAAGGCGATCTGCAGCGGGCGCGGCAGGTCGAGACCGTGATCGGCCTGCAGGATATAGGCGATGCCGCCCTTGCCGGATTGCGAGTTGATCCGGATCACCGCCTCGTAGTCGCGGCCGACATCCTTGGGGTCGATCGGCAGATAGGGCACCTGGAAGAGCGGGTCGTTGCGCTTCTCCTGCGCATCGAAGCCCTTCTTGATCGCGTCCTGATGCGAGCCGGAGAAGGCGGTGTAGACGAGCTCGCCGACATAGGGGTGGCGCTCGTGCACCGGCAGCTGCGTGCAGTATTCGGCGACGCTGCGGATCTCGTTGACATCGCGCAGGTCGAGCTCGGGATCGACCCCTTGCGTGAACAGGTTCAGCGCCATGGTGACGATGTCGACATTGCCGGTGCGCTCGCCATTGCCGAACAGCGTGCCCTCGACACGGTCGGCGCCGGCCATCAGCGCGAGCTCGGCGGCGGCGACCGCCGTGCCGCGGTCATTATGCGGATGGATCGAGAGCAGCACGCTGTCGCGGTCGGAGATGTTGCGGCCGAACCATTCGAACTGGTCGGCATGGACGTTCGGCGTCGCCATCTCGACGGTCGCCGGCAGATTGAGGATCAGCTTCTTCTGCGGCGTCGGCCCGATAACCGCCTTGACCGCCTCGCAGATCTCCAGGGCGTAGTCGAGCTCGGTGCCGGTGAAGCTCTCCGGCGAATATTCGAAGGTGAAGTTCGTCTCCGGCGCCTGCGCGGCCAGCGCCTTGATTTGCGCGGCAGCATCGGTCGCGATCTTGACAATGCCCTTGCGGTCGGAGCGGAAGACTACGTCGCGCTGCAGCGTCGAGGTCGAGTTGTAGAAGTGCAGGATGACGTTCTTGGCGCCCTTCACCGCCTCGAAGGTGCGCTCGATCAGTTCGGAGCGGCACTGCGTCAGAACCTGGATCGCGACGTCGTCGGGAATGGCGCCGCTCTCGATGATCGAGCGGACGAAGTCGAAATCGGTCTGGGATGCGGCAGGGAAGGCGACTTCGATCTCCTTGAACCCCATCTTCACCAGGAGGTTGAACATGCGGTTCTTGCGATCGACGCCCATCGGCTCGATCAGCGCCTGGTTGCCGTCGCGCAGGTCGACGGAGCACCAGATCGGCGCTTTGGTCAGCACCTGCGAGGGCCATTTGCGGTCAGGCAGATTGACCGGCGCATAGGCGCGGTACTTGGAAATCGGCATCGTGGTCATGGGACAACCCTTGCGAAGGATGCGGCGTCAGGCCTGCTCAGGGCTCTGCTGCGCCGTCATGCGATAGAGACAGGCCTTCAAAACCCGGCGCTCACAGCGCCGGGCGGCTAAGTCGAAGGGTCAGGCCCCGGATGGCGGACCGAAATCGCATGAATGGACCTAACCACCTCAAGGGATGAAGATCAATCCTGAGGCCACTCTTCCCAATGCCGGCCCGCCCCGCTGCTTCCACGTCAGCCCCATCTGGCATCAGTCGCGGAATGTCGGAGAGTCCCGCCAGTGAATGAAACAACGCGATGAGTCGCGCTGACCTTGGAAGATTTTTAAACTGAAGCCAAGGTTTTGAGGTGGAAAGGCATTGAATTATGCTGCCAGTGTGAATGCGCTTCAGCCAGTTTCCGATCACGAATCCTTGGTGGGCTTGCCGCTGTTCTCGCAGCAGCTATCGCTGTCGGCCGGGACATTTCCGAACCCGGAAGGCGAGCGCGTGGTCGGGCCGATGCGCCGGGGCTTGAAGATCGCGGTCATGCTCGACGGGCGACAATCCCTCGAGCTCGATGATCGTCCGGCCGTGCTGGTTCGCGGACCGGCCCTGCTGGTCGCGGCGAACAGCGGCGACCATGTCCAGCAGCGCACTGGCCTCAGCGGCGGCGAGGTCCGCTGCGTGCTGATGCAGTTCGCTCTCGATTTCGTCGAGCGGGAATTCGCCGCGCCGATGCAGCAATTGTTCGCTCTGGCCGGAGCCGGGGATGCCGGCATCTGGGTGCGCCCGGCCGATGCCGATCTCTGCGCGCTCGCGCTTGAGATCGCGACGTGCCCGGTGGCGGCGCCGCTGCGGCGGCTCTATCTCGCCGGCAAGGCGCTGGAGCTAGCCGCCATAGCGCTCGACCGGATCGTCGGGCAGCCGCCTTTGCGCCCCGCGCGGCTCCCGGCCCGGACGCGCGAGCAGGTCCATGCCGCCCGGGACATGCTGGTCGCTGCGATGCAGCAGCCGCCGAGCCTCGCCGAGCTCGCCCGCGCCACCGGCCTCAACCCGACCAAGCTGACCTCGGCCTTCCGCGCCGAGTTCGGCACCAGCGTCTTCGGCTATCTGCAGGAACAGCGACTTCAGCAGGCGCATACGCTGATCGCCAAGGGCGAGGCCAGCATCGCCGAGGCCGCCTTCCGCGTCGGCTACACGCCGGCGCATTTCTCCAGCCTGTTCCGCAAGCGCTTCGGCATGCCGCCGAGCGCGCTGCGGTGACGGAGCGCTCCTGTTTCAGAGCTGGAAAGGCTCGAAACTGCGCCGAAAGAAATACTGCCGCAATCGAAAGCCGACGGCGTTGCCGGCGCAGCATGCTTCCTGAAAGAACCCGCCGACGGGTCGCCAGAACGGCGAAGGGGCAAGGGCGAAGGCATGACTGGGGTTCTCATCACTGGCAATCGCGCGGCATTGGCTGCTGGCGTTGCGTTCGGCGCCATCATCGCCGCCTGGTCTTGCGAGGCACTAGCGCAGGCTGGCGGCACGGTCAGCCTCGACACGATCGAGGTCCAGGGCGAGCGCGCAAGCGGGCCGGTCAACGGCTATGTCGCCAGGCGCAGCGAGAGCGCGACCAAGACCGACACGCCGCTGATCGAGACGCCGCAATCGATCACCGTCGTCACCCGCCAGCAGATGGACGATCAGGGCGCCCAGAGCGTCAGCCAGGCGCTGCGCTATTCGTCGAGCGTGCTCGGCGAGACGCGCCTGTCGATGGGCCGCTATGACAGCGTCTTCATCCGCGGCTTCGGTGGCGCAGGCACCGGCGCCGGCTTCGTCAACTTCCTCGACGGCCTGAGATTGCAGCGCGGCGTCAACTTCCTGGTGCCGGCGGTCGAGCCCTGGGGGCTGGAGCGCGTCGAGGTGATCCGCGGCCCGGCTTCGGTGGTGTTCGGCCAGGTCAAGCCCGGCGGCCTGATCGAAATGGTCAGCAAGCGCCCGCGCGACGTGGCGCATGGCGAGGTCCAGCTTCAGTTCGGCAGCTTCGAGCGCAAGCAGCTCGCCTTCGATATCGGCGGGCCGGTGACCCCTGACAAGACGATCCTCTACCGCATCGTCGGGCTCGGCCGCGCCGCCGACACGCAGGTCGACTTCACCAAGGAAGAGCGCCTCTACATCGCGCCCTCAGTCACCTTCCAGCCCAATGCGGCGACGAGCCTGACGCTGCTGACCTCGTTCCAGCGCGATCCGGAGACCGGCTTCTACGGCTTCATCCCTTCGGTCGGTACGGCATTGCCCAACCGCAACGGCAAGATCCGCAGCAATTTCTTCCCGGGCGAGCCCGGCTACGAAGGCTATAGCCGCAATCACCTGACGCTCGGCTATGCCTTCGAGCATCGCTTCAACGACGTCTTCAGCGTCCGTCAGAACGTCCGCTACAGCGATCTCGAATCCCGCAATCGCACCGTCGCGGCCGCCTCGCTTGGTGCCGACCAGCGCACTTTGACCCGCCGCGTCACCGCCTCGAACGAGAAGGCGCAGACCTTCGGCATCGACAACCAGCTCCAGGCCGATTTCCGCACGGGCGTGCTGACCCACAAGGTGCTGTTCGGCGTCGACGGCTACTGGAGCGATGGCACCGCCTTCACCGGTGCCGGCGGCACCGTGCAGACGCTGAACGCCTTCAACCCGGTCTATGGTCGCCGCCCCTTCGCGGTGCCGGCGATTCCGGGCACGGGCCAGGTCGCGGAGCAATACGGCGTCTATATCCAGGACCAGATCAAGCTCGACCGGCTCTCGCTGGTGGTCGGCGGCCGCTTCGACCGCGCGATGGCACGCACGCGCAATATGACCAATGGCGCGCTGACCAAGCAGGACGACACAGCCAATACCGGCCGCGTCGCGCTGATGTACAATTTCGACAACGGCTTTGCACCCTATGCGAGCTATTCGACCTCGTTCGAACCGGTGGCAGGGACGACCTTCAATCGCGTCGCGTTCAAGCCGACCGAGGGCGAGCAATACGAAGCCGGCTTCAAATACCAGCCGCCGGGCTACAACGCCTTCCTGCAGGCTGCTGCCTATCAGCTGATCCAGACCAATGTGCAGGTGGCGGATCTCAACAATCCCGGCTTCCAGATCCAGACCGGCGAGGTCAGGGCGCGCGGCGTCGAGGTCGAGGCGCGGGCGACCGTTTTCGACAATCTCGATCTCGTCGCAGCCTATACCTTTACCGACGCCGAGGTGACCAAGAGCACGGGCGTCGATCTCGGCAAGCGGCCGACGGTGGTGCCGCGCCATATGGCCTCGCTCTGGGCGCATTACACTTTCAAGACCGGCCTGTTCTCCGGCCTGGGGTTGGGTGCTGGCGTGCGCTATGTCGGCAAGGGCGCCGGCGATCCCGGCAACACCTTCTTTACCGACGACTACACGATGGTCGATGCCGCGATCAGCTATGATCTCGGCGCCGCCAATGCCGCGATGAAGGGCTGGAAGGTGCAGGTCAACGCGCAGAACCTGTTCGACAAGGAGTATGTCGCCGGTTGCTACGGCACCGTGCAGTGCTCCTTCGGCCTGCGCCGCACCGTCCTCGCGACCTTGTCCTATCGCTGGTAAGGGCAGGCGCGATGCTGCGGCCGGAGCGGTTCGCCTTCGAGGGGCCCGAGGTCCCGGCTACCCGGCCGGTCGAGCTGCCGCATACGCATAGCCTAGCCTTTACCGCTCCCGGCGGGGCGCAGTACCGGCTGCTGGTGGCGATCTCGCCCGAGCCGGCGCCGCCTGGCGGCTTTCCGGTCCTGGTCCTCGTCGACGGCGATGCATTGTTCCCAGCTGCACTGTCCGCCGCGCGGCTGCAGGCGGCGCGTGCCGAGGTCACCGGAGTTGGCCCGGCCGTCATCGTCGGCATCGGCTATCCCGGGGCCGCCCCCTTCGATGCCGAGCGGCGCCGGCGGGATCTCCTGCCGGCGGAGGGCGGCGCCGACCGCTTCCTCGATCTCATCATCGGTGGGATCCTGGCGCAGGTGGAACGGCTCGCGCCGATCGATCGGGCGCGGCTGTCGCTGGCCGGCCATTCCTTTGGCGGGCTCTTCGCCCTCCATGCGCTTTTCACGCGTCCCGGCCTGTTCCGCAGCCATGTCGCCGGCAGCCCTTCGATCTGGTGGGAGGAGCGCGCCATCCTGGCGACGTGCGAGCGGTTCCTGCGCTCGCCCGCGGCGGCGGACACTCCGCGCCTGCTACTCACCGTTGGCGGCGAAGAGCAGAGCGACAGCGCGCGGCGCGATCCGCAGCGTGCCGAGCGCCTGCGCATGGCGCGGATGGTCGACAATGCCACCGAGATGGCCAGGGCGCTGGCGGCGTCAGGGCGCGTCGATTGCGAGCACGTCGTCTTTACCGGCGAGAACCATATCTCGGTCGTCCCGGCGATGCTGTCGCGCGCGGTCGCGTTCACGCTTGGCGATGGCGCCGGGAAAAAGGACGCTCCATGATCGCTTCGCCTGCACAGCTCCTGATGCGGCTGTTGCTTGCCGCTGCCGTGCTGCTCTCGGCCTTGGCATCGCCTGCCCGCGCTGAGCCGGTCACGGTCACCGACCTGCTCGGGCGCAGCGTGACCCTGCCGGCTCCGGCGAAGCGGATCGTGCTGGCCCAGGGGCGTCAGCTCAATGCGCTCGGCCTGATCCACCCCGATCCGATCAGCCTGCTCGCCGGTTGGGGCGCCGATCATCGGCGGCAGAACCCCGACGCCTATGCCCGCTATCTCGCCAAGTTTCCGGCGATCGAGAGTGTGCCGACCGTCGGCGATGGCGGCACGCAGGACGGCTTCTCCTTCGAGAAGGCGGTGTCGCTCTCGCCTGACCTCGTCATCCTCAGCCGCTCGCTCGCCGGCACGCGGCGCGGGCCGGGCGATCTCGTCGAGCGTTTCGAGGCGGCCGGCATCAAGGTCGCCGTCGTCGACTTCTTCCTGCAGCCGATGCGCGACACGCTGCCGAGCCTGCGCATCCTCGGCAAGCTGATCGGCCACGAGGAGCGGGCGCAGGCCTATATCCGCTTCTATGAGGAGCGGCGCCGGCTGATCGAGGAGCGCCTGCGCGGAGCCGAGCGGCCCTCGGTGTTCATGCACGCCCATGCCGGCGGCTATGATTGCTGCCAGACCCCGGGCAAGGGCACTTTCGACGATTTCATCAGCGCGGCCGGCGGGCACAACATCGCCGCCGCGATCCTGCCCGGCGCGACCGGGCAGATCAGCCTCGAGCAACTGCTGGCCGCCGACCCCGCAATCTATGTCGCGACAGGGGGAACGCATCTGGCCAAGCTCGACGGCCTCGTCCTCGGACTGGGCGTCTCCCGCGAGACGGCAGCGCATAGCTTCGTCGCGCTGCTGGGACGGCCCGGCCTCGCCGCGCTCGCAGCCGTGCGCAATCGCCGCGCCTACGGGCTCTGGCACCTGTTCAACGACAACCCGCTCCATATCGTCGCGATCGAGCGGCTGGCGAAATGGTTCCACCCCGACCGCTTCGCCGATGTCGATCCGCAGGCGACGCTGGACGAGATCTCCAACCGCTTTTCGGCGATCCCGCTCGACGGCGCGCTCTGGGTCGCAGGCCCCGGCCAGGCGAAGCCCTGAGCGACCAGGCAACGACAGGACCACCCCGATGACCATGCTTCGCGCCGCAGCGCGCATCACCCTGCCTGATCCCGTCGCCGTGCTGCGCCCGCTCTGCGAACACCTCGTCGAGCATGAGGCTGAGGTGAGCGAGGCCGACGGTGTGACGACGATCCTGTTCGGCGACAGCAGGGCCGAGCTGAGGACGGAGCCGGGTTCGCTGTCCGTCGTGATCGAAGCGCCCGATCTCGCCCGGCTGCAAGGCAGCAAGTTCGCGATCGCGAGCCATGCCGTCGAGTTCGCGCCGGAGGGCGCCGCGCTGACGATCCGCTGGAGCGGCGACGGCGCCGAGCCGATGCTGCCGCCGGATTTCCGTGTGCTGACCGTGACCGGCGTCGAGCAGCTGACGCCGCGTATGCGGCGCATCCGCTTCCGCGGCGGGGAGCTTGCCCGCTACGATTCGCTGGAGGCGCTGCATGTGCGCCTGTTCATTCCGCCGGCGGGTCTTGCCGAGCCGGTCTGGCCGATGATCGGCGCCGACGGCCTGCTGCAATCGCCGCCAGCTGAGCAGCGGCCCGCGATCCGCAAATACACGGTCCGCGAGATCGATGCGGCGGCCGGCACGCTCGCCATCGATTTCGTGCTGCATGATGATGCCGGGCCGGGCTCGGCCTTCGCGGCGCGCGTGCAGGCCGGTGACCGTATCGGCATGGCCGGGCCGGGCGGGCGCGGCCTGAAGCACGCCGAGCGCTATCTCTTCCTCGCCGACGAAACCGGTCTGCCGGCACTTGCTCGCATGCTGGAGAACCTGCCGATGAGTGCGACCGGGCTGGCGCTGGTCGAGATCGCCGATGCCGCCGAGCGCCAGCCTCTGGCCATGCCGGATGGGGTCAGCCTGCGCTGGCTCCATCGCGACGGCGCCGCGCCGGGTTCGACCAGCCTGCTGACGGATGCCCTGGCAACGCTGGACTGGCCGGCGGGCGAGGGCAGCCTCTATCTCTGGGCCGCATGCGAGCACGCTGCCTTCCGCGAAATCCGTGCGGCGGCGCGTCAGTACCTGCGCCCCGAGATCGATGCGCATCTGGTCGTCAGCTACTGGCGCGCAGGGGTCTCCGAAGAGCAGCACGCGGCGGAGAAGCGCAAGGCAGCCTAGATCAGCCCGCGAAGCGAGTGGCCGCGAACGGCGCGGGATCGCAGAACGGCGCCTGGCCGGTCATCATCTCGGCCAGCAATCGCCCGGTCGCGGGACCGAGCGTGAAGCCGTGATGGGCGTGGCCGAAAGCGAGCCAGAGGCCACGATGCCGCGTCGCCGGGCCGATGATCGGCAGCATGTCCGGCAGACAGGGCCGGGCGCCGCGCCAGGGTTCGGCATCGAGGCGCTGGCCCAGCGGCATGATCCGGCGGGCGACGTGTTCGGCCTGGTCGAGCTGCCAGGAATCAGATGGGGCGTCACGCGCCGCAAGCTCGATGCCGGTGGTCAGGCGGATGCCGCGCGTCATCGAGGTCAGCACGAAGCCGGCCTGAACGTCGCAGAGCGGGTGGCACAGGGCAGCTCCCTCGGCGGTTGCGTAATGCATGTGGTAGCCGCGCTTGAAGGCGAGCGGAAAGCGATAGCCGAGCCGCCCGCAGAGATCGTTCGACCACGGTCCCAGCGCGACGACAGCCTCTGTCGCTTGCCAGGTCTCGACGCCGGCCGGCAGTCGCCAGCCGGAACCGTCATGCTGCAGAGCGCTGGCGTCGGCGTGCAGAAACTGGCCGCCGCGCGTAGTGAAGAGGGCGGCATAGGCGCGCGTCACCGCGCCGGGATCGCTGACGGTCACCGGATCGCGCCAATGCACCGCGCCGGCGATGATGCCTGGCAGCAGTCCCGGCTCGCGTGCCCGCAATGCGGCTTCGTCGAGCAGATCGTAGGCGAGGTTGTAGGACGTGAGCTCTTCCGCGGCTCTCGCGGCGTCCTGGAAGCTCCGGCGGGTGCGGTAGAGCTCGATCCAGCCCTCGCCGCGCATCAGCGCCTCGGTGCCGGCGGCTTTGGTCAAGTGGCGATGCTCGTCGATGCAGCGCTCGATCAGCGGCAGGATGGCGCGCCCCAGCTGGTCGAGCCGGCCGGGCGCCGAGTGCCACCAATAGCGCGCCAGCCAGGGCGCCATCCGCAGCAGCGTCACAGGCCGATAGCGCACGGCGATCGAGCGGTTCGAGGCGAAGGTGAGAAGCGTCGCAAGGCTGCGCGGGAAGGCATAGGGGATGACCGAGGCACGCTCGATCAGCCCGGCATTGCCATAGCTGGTCTCGGCGCCGGGTTCGCTGCGGTCGACCAGCAGGACTTTGCGGCCGCGTTCCTGCAGATGGAGAGCCGTGCTGACGCCGACGATGCCGGCCCCGAGCACGATTACATCGGTCTGTCGTCCCGTCGTCATCACCCGCCCTTGCCGCTCTCGCTCAGACCAGTTCTGCCGAGCCGACGACATGTGTCCCCGGCCTGCCGGCGATGGCGGCCTCGATCATGGTGGCGGCGATGCGCCCGGCAGGGTTAATGCGCCAGGCGCGCGGTAGCACCGGGCGGAGGATGCCGATCATGACCAGTGCGGCGCGTTCGGCCGGACGGCTCTCGCTGCGCTCGCCGCCGATCAGACCCGGCCTGACAAAGGTGAGCGAGGCGAAGTCGAGGCTGGCGAGGTCACGCTCCAGCTCGCCCTTCACCCGGTTGTAGAAGATGCGCGAGCCCGGATTGGCCCCGAGCGCCGAATTCAGCACGAAACTCGGCGTCCCGTGCCGGCTGGCGAGCCGGGCGACGGCAAGCTGATAGTCGTGATCGACCCGCCGGAAGGCGTCCTGCGAACCGGCCTTGCCGATGGTCGTGCCGAGCGCGCAGATCGCGGCATCGGCGGCCCACCACGGCGCTTCCTCGGGCAGCGCCTCGAAATCGACGGTGGGTGCCAGCAGCTTCGGATGGGCCGGCAGGGCGCGGCGCGTTGGAGCGATCACTGCATCGATGCGCGGATCGGCGAGCGCCTGCGCCAGCACATGGCTGCCGACCAGACCTGTCGCACCCGCCAGCAGCAGCTTCATCGCGATCTGCCTCCACCATGCCCGCAGGTGAGATGTCGCAGATCGGGCTTGGCCGGTCGAGCCTCAGGCGACTGCCGTCGCCTCCGGCTTCAGCTCCTCGACCGACGGGATGCGGCCTTCATACCACCAGGCAGCGGCGGCGCGCGACATCGCCGCGCCGTCATGGCCGATGCCGGGCACGGTGATCAGCGTCCAGTTGCAGGGCAGGCCGCGGCGGGCTGCTTCCGCCCTGGCGAAGTCGAGCATGAAATGGGCGCGGGCATAACGCATCGGCCCCTGCGCCAGCGCTTCTGGCTGCGCCGGCAGGTTGGGATCATCCGTGACGATGTCCTGGTCGCCGGCGAAGATCACCATCGGCCAGGCGATCCAGCGCTTGAGTTCCGCCTCGCCGAGGCCGAGCCCGCCGAGCCCTTCCGGAAAGCGCCGCTCCAGCGTCGGCAGCGTGTACCAGCCGGAATTGGCGGGGAACGCGACCTCGTAAGGCGTCTCGCTCTGCGTCGCCAGCAGGCGATGGACGAACTGGCCACCGGCGGAATGGCCGAACAGCTTGACCTTGTCGCGCGTGGTGACGCCGGCCTGGCGCAACGCCGCCAGTACGCGGGCCGGCACGGCGTAGAGCCAGTCGTCGGAAGCGGCGATCGTGCCATCCTCTCCGACGACGAGGCCGTTATTGTAGCCCTCGGCCTGGGGAAAGTGTCCGTTGCCGAAGGTCGGCGCGACGATCAGCAGATTGTGCTTCTCGGCGGCCTCGATCCAGAAGTCGCGGTAGTCGTCGCCATTACGCAGCATGCCGTGCTGCACGAACACGACTTCATCCTCGGGACGATGACGAGCCGGCCGGTAGAAATTGATCTCCAGCGGTCGCTCCGGATGGCGGGCGTCGATGAAGGGTAGTGTGCTGCGGCCCTGCGGCGGATCGAGAGTGAGCGTGGTCATGCGGCTTTCGCTGTCGTGTGCAGGTGGCAGGCGGCGCTGCGGCCGGGCGCGATCTCCTGGAGATCCGGGCGGACCTCGCGGCAGATCGCCATGGCGTGCTCGCAGCGCGGATGGAACGGGCAGCCGGAGGGCGGCGAAAGCGGCGAGGGCAACTCGCCCTTGAGCGGCTGGAAGCTGCTCTTGCGCCGCGCCGCCGAGGGGATCGCCTTGATCAGGGCAGCGCTATAGGGATGCGCCGGCTCGGCGAAGATCGCGGTCGCGCTGCCGATCTCGACGATGCGGCCGAGATACATGATCGCGACGCGGTCGCTGATATGGCGGACGAGGCCGAGATCATGGCTGACGAAGAGATAGGTCAGCCCGTGCCGCTCGCGCACATCCATGAACAGGTTGATCACCTGCGCCTGGATCGAGACGTCGAGCGCCGAGACCGGCTCATCGCAGACCAGGAAATCCGGCTTCACCGCGAGCGCCCGGGCGATGCCGATGCGCTGGCGCTGGCCGCCGGAGAACTGGTGCGGGTAGCGCTCGCGATAGGCGAGATCGAGCCCGACTTCGCTGAGCGCCCGGTCGACCGCGCCGTCGATTTCCGCCTTCGGCACGAGCTTGTGGACCGAAAGCGCCTCGCCGACGATCCGGCTCACCCGCATGCGCGGATCGAGCGAGGCGTAGGGGTCCTGGAAGATCATCTGCACCTTCAGCAGATAATCGAGCCGGTCCTTGCCCTTCAGCGCCGCGGCCGAGCGCCCCTTGTAGAAGACCTCGCCCTCCGTCGGCGGCAGGATACCGGTGGCGATGCGCGCCAAAGTCGACTTGCCGCAACCGGACTCGCCGACGAGGCCGAGTACCTCGCCCTTGCGGACGCTGAGATCGACGCCGTCAACCGCCTTCAGGGTGGAGGGCGGCGCGTGCCGGCCGATCGCGGTCAGGATGCGCTCGGCCATATTGGCCTTGCCGCGGAAATATTTGCGGACGCCGCGCAACTCGAACAGGGTCTCGCTCATGCCGCCACCTGATCCGGCACGGGGTTGTGGCAGCGCAGGGTCCGGCCGTCATGGGCTTGCGGCTGCGGATCGCTCTCGGCGCAGACCGGCAGCGCCCGCTCGCAGCGCGGCCGGAACGGGCAGCCGGAGGGCCGCGAGTCGATGCGCGGCGCCATGCCGTCTATCTGGTGCAGGCGCTCGCCGGGCTCGACCATGGTGGCGGAGGAGTTGAGCAGGCCGAGCGTATAAGGATGGCGCGGCCGGTCGAGCACAGTCTCGACCTCGCCGATCTCGACGATGCGGCCGGCATACATCACCGCCACCCGGTCGGCGAGTTCGGCCACGACCGCGAGGTCATGGGTGATCCAGATCACCGCGGCGCCGCTATCGCGCGAGAGCTTCTGCACCTCGTAGAGGATCTGCGCCTGGATGGTGACGTCGAGCGCCGTGGTCGGCTCGTCGGCGATGATCAGATCGGGATCGTTCAGAAGCGCGGTCGCGATCGCGACGCGCTGGCGCATGCCGCCCGAGAATTCGTGCGGGTACTGCTTGAGGCGCGCCTCCGGCGAGGAGATACCGACGCGGGCCAGCGCCTTGGCGGCTTTCTCTAGCGCTTCCTGCCGGCTGCAGGCGCGATGCTCCAGAATAGCCTCGCTCATCTGCTCGCCGATGCTGAGCACCGGGTTCAGCGTCATCAGCGGGTCCTGGAAGATCATCGCGATCCGGTCGCCGCGCAATTGCCGCAGCCGCTCCTGCGAGGCGGCGCGCAGATCGTTGCCGTCGAACAGGACTTCGCCCGCCACGACCTCGCCCGGCGGGTCGATCAGCTGCACCAGCGAGAAGCCGGTGACCGACTTGCCCGAGCCGGATTCGCCGACGAGGCCGAGCACCTCGCCCTTGGCGACGGAGAAATCCACGCCGTCGACCGCCGGCCAGGCGCCGTCCTGCGCATGGAACACGGTCTTGAGGCCGCGCACGGAAAGGAGGGGAGCCTCGCTCATGCACGCACGTTGAAGCTGCGGCGCAGGCGATCGCCGACGAGGTTGAGCGACATGATCAGGAGCACGAGCGCGATGCCGGGGAAGACGGCGATCCAGTATTCGCCGGAGAGCAGGAATTCGAAGCCGTTGGCGATGAGCAGGCCGAGCGAGGGCTGCGTCACCGGCACGCCGACGCCGAGGAAGGACAGCGTCGCCTCCAGCGTGATCGCGGAGGCGATGCTGATGCTGGCGACGACGAGCACGGCGCCGACCGAGTTCGGCAGCAGATGCGCCAGCATGATGTGGCGGGTCGGCAGGCCGAAGTTCACGGCTGCCTCGATATACTCCTTGCGCCGCTCGACCAGCGCCGCCGCCCGCATTAGGCGAGCATATTGCGCCCATTGCACCAGCACGATGGCGAGGATGACCTTGTCGACACCGCGTCCGATCGAGGCGAGCAGCACCAGCGCGACCAGGATCGAGGGGAAGCCGAGCATGAAGTCGACGATGCGCATGATCACGGCGTCGACCACGCCGCCGAACTGCGCCGCGGCGAGCCCGGCGAGGATGCCGATCGAGAGCGCGCCGATGGTCGAGGCGAGGCCGACGAGCAGGCTGGTGCGCAGCCCGTAGAGGATGGCGCTCAGCATGTCGCGGCCCTGCGCGTCGCTGCCGAGCCAGAAGGTGAAGCCGCTCATGCCTTGCTCGCCCGGGGCCAGCCGGTTGTCCATGACGCTGAGCGAGCCGAGATCATGCGGGTTCTGCGGCGTGATGAATGGAGCGAGCAAGGCGAGCGCCACCATGATGCCGAGCAGGATCGCGGCGCCGCGCGTCGTCGGGCGGTTGCGCAGATGACGCAGCACCTTTTCGCGCAGGGGCGTGTCGGCCTGGATGGGGCCGGCGAGGCGGGGAGCGTCGAGGCTCATGCCTGCTCTCCGGCGAGCTTCACCCGCGGGTCGAGCGCGGCATAGAGCACGTCGACCAGGAAGTTGACGGTGACGAAGAGCAGCGTCGCCAAGAGGACGTAGGCGACGACCACCGGGCGATCGAGCTGGTAGACCGAATCGATCAGCAGCTTGCCCATGCCGGGCCAGGCGAAGACCGTCTCGGTGATGGTCGAGAAGGCGACGAGGCTGCCGAATTCGACACCGACGACGGTGACGACCGGGATCAGGATGTTGCGCAGGATATGCCGGTTGACGATGCGCCTGGGGCGCACGCCCTTGGCGCGGGCGTATTTCACATAGTCCAGCGTCATCGTCTCGGTGGTGCCGGCCGCGACGAGCCGGATGATCAGAGCAAGGTTCGGGATCGCCAGGTTGAGCGCGGGCAAGGCGATGTGCTGCAACCCGTCCAAGGTCAAAAGGCTGGTCTGGACGCCGAGGAGCGAGACCGTCTCGCCGCGCCCTGCCGTCGGCAGCCAGCCGAGCCAGACGGCGAAGAGCAGGATCAGCATCATGCCCTTCCAGAAGCTCGGCAGCGAGAAGCCGAGCACGGTGCTGGCGATCACGATGCGGGCGCTCCGGCTGTCGGGATTGAGGCCCGCCATCAGGCCGAGCGGGATGCCGGCGGCGAGCGCTAGCGTCATCGCCAGCAGCACCAGTTCGAAGGTCGCCGGCAAACGCTGCAGGATCAGCTGCAGCGCGGGGACGCCATGGACGAAGGAGCGGCCGAGATCGCCCTTCAGCGCATTGGCCATGAAGGTCAGATATTGCTGCCAGACCGGCAGGTCGAGCCCGAGGCGGCGGATCAGCGCCTCGCGCTCGGCTGCGCTGGCCGAGGGCGAGACCAGGAGTTCGATCGGGTCTCCGATGCCATAGACGGCAAGGAAGACCACGACCGAGACCGCGAGCAGCACGAGCACGCTCTGGATCAGACGCTGCAGGACGAAGGCGGTCATGCGCCGAACCTCGGTGAAGTGATCGCCGGCTTACTTCGCCGGCTTCACCGACATGGCGAGCATGAACTGGTCGGCGCGGCCGGTGACGGCGAGTTCGGCCTTATGGGCCCAGATGCCGCTCTCGAAGTGGAGCGGGATGAAGGCGCCATCGTCGAGGACGAGCTTCATCGCCTGCTGCAGCAGCTCGGCGCGCTTCTTGTCGTCGAGCGTCGAGACCGCGGCGCGGATGACCTTGTCGAACTCGTCGTTCTTGTAGCCGCCATAGTTCGAGCCACCGAGGGTCTTGGCCTCGTTCGGGGTCGGCGGCCACTGGCGCAGGAAGGAGGCGGCCTCACCGGTCGCCGAACCCCAGCCGCCGATCGCGACGCTGAATTCCTTCTTGGCGCGGCGCGGGAAGTAGATCGCGCGGGTCATCGCGTCGACCTCGGCCTTGATGCCGATCTGGGTCAGATACTGCGCGACCGCCTGGGTGATCTGGCTGTCGTTGATGTAGCGGTCATTGGTCGAGGACAGCGTCAGCTGGAAGCCGTTGGGATAGCCGGCCTCGGCCAGCAGCTTCTTGGCCGCGGCCGGGTCGTAGGCGAGCTTGGGCGGGTTCGGCAGCGTGCCGAACATGCCCGTCGGCAGGTACTGGTAGGCCGGCTCGGCGGCTCCATCCATGATGCGCTTGACGATCGCCTCGCGGTCGATGGCGAGCGACATCGCCTTGCGCACGCGGGCATCCTTGAGCGGGTTCTTGCCGTCGGGGGCCTTGACGAAGGGGCTCTCGTCGCGGGCGACGTCGAGCTGGAAATAGACCACGCGGGTCGAGGGCGTGATGACTGAGCCGAAGCGCTTGTCGCTTTTGATGCGGGCAAGGTCGCGCGCCGCAGGGTTCTCGATCACGTCATAGTCGCCGGCGAGCAGGCCGGCGAGGCGCGGGCCGGCATTGGTCACCGGCAGGAAGCGCACGGCGGCCCAGGGCTGCTGGCCACCCCAGTAGTCCGGGTTGCGCTCGAGTTCGATCGCCGATCCCCGCACATAGGACTTCAGCTTGTACGGCCCGGTGCCGATCGCCATCGTGCCGTCGTTGAAGTTGTTGACCGCCGGCCAGGGGCCGGTGACGCCGCAATTGCTGGCGATGTCGTACTTGATCTCGCCATGCTGGACGATCGAGGCGGAGAGGATCGGCAGGCCCGAGAGCAGGTTCGGCAGCAGAGGCTCCGGCTCCTTGGTCTCGATCACCAGCGTGCTGGTGTCGGGCGTCTCGACCTTGGCGAAATTGCCGGTGATGTCGGCGAAGGAATCGGAGACCTTGGTCTCGTTCTTCAGCGTGCGGCAGAAGGTGAAGACCACGTCCTGCGCGCCGAAGGGCTGGCCATTGGTGAACTTGACGCCCTGGCGCAGCTTGAAGGTCCAGCGGTTCTTGCCGTCGTTCTCCCAGGAGGTAGCGAGGCCGGGCTGCAGCGCCTGCTTCTCATCTTGCCGCACGAGGTTGTCGAAGATGTGCTGGGCGAGCGCGTTGTTGGGGGTGAGGTCGTGATAATGCGGGTCGACCGCGGTCGGCTCGGAGGCGAGCGCGATGCGCAGGGTTTGCGCCATGGCGGGCGCGCTCAGCATGCTGGCGCCGAGCAGAAGGGTGATGAATGCGCGCTGACGCATCGGTCGGTCTCCGTTCCCGTAGCTGGTGATTTTGACAGCTTTATTTTCACGCGGTAGCAAACATGAAAATGATCCGACGTCAATCAGCGGGAAAGCCATGTCACGCGCCCTGAAGCCGACGACGGACCTCGCCAATCGCATCGCCCGGATCTACCCCTCGCTGAGTGAGGGCCATCGCAAGGCGGCCGATTTCGTGCTGCAGAGCCCGCTCGACTCGGCGACGGTGACGATCGAGGGCCTGGCCGAAAAGAGCGGCACCTCGACCGCGACCGTGACCCGTTTCGTCCGGGCGCTGGGCTATCGCAATTATGGCGACTTCCGTGCCGCCTTGTCGACGGCGTTGAAGGTCGCGCTCGCACCCGTGGAAGGCCTCGCCGACGCCCGCGCGGCGGCTGGTTCGGTCTTCGCCACGATGGCGACGACGCTGAAAGGCGAGGCCGCCAATCTCGACGAAGCGATCGCGACGCTGGAGGAGGCGACGGTCAACCGCACCATCGGCCTGATGCTGAAGGCGCGCCGCATCTTCATCGTCGGCTCCGGCGCGAGCCATTATGTCGGGGCCTTCCTCGAGGATGGGCTGGCGCTCTATCTCGATGCCGAGGTCGTCTTCGCCTCCTCGCGCGGCGGGCCCGAGCGCGCCGTCCGCCATATGCTCTCGGCCGGGCCGCAGGACGTCGTCGTCGCGATCTCGCTGCCGCGCTATTCGCGTGCCACGCTGGAGCTCGCCAAGTTCGCCAAGAAGCGCGGCGCCGTGCTGATCGCGCTGACCGATGGGCCGTCATCGCCGCTGGTGCCGCTGGCCGACATGACCTTCTTCGCCCCCGCCCGCAACAGCTTCCTGCCGAACTCGCCGACCGCGGCCTTCGCAGTGGCCGACGCGCTGATCACCACGCTGGCGCGCGAGCGTCCGGATGCGGTCGAGGCGCTGAAGGGCCTGAGCGAAAGCCTGCTCTGGACCTTCCATTATTAGGTACCCGCCCGCGGCGATCGTCTCTCCGCGCAACCTGCCCGAGCAACAATCCCGTATACGCGCGCACTCTCTGCTTTTAGACTGATTCGTAGAAGCGAGATGTGCTCGCAAGAAGGCGGGGGAGGTTGCGCGTGAAGACGCAGCTATCGCGCAGAAACTTCCTCAAGGCCGGCGGCATCGCCGGTATCGCCATCAAGGTTTCGCTGCTGCCTGCGGTCACCCAGGCGGAACTGATCGAGACGCCGCCGCGGCCCGGCGCCGACTGGTTGGCCGGTGGCAAGCCGAAATACCGGCTCGACGCCATCGCCAAGGTCACCGGCGGCAAGACCTTCACCCGCGATTACCGCGCCCGTGATCTCGAGGGCTGGCCGAAGGAGCAGGCGCACGCCTTCATGCTGCATGCGACGCGGGTCGACCGCGTCTTCGACGGCGTCGACCTCTCTCTGCTCGGCGACGAGCTCAAGCCCGACCGGCTGGTGCTGCAGGAGGACCTTATCGCCGACGGCGTCGCGATGCCGGCGCCCTGGCCGGGCTTCTATGGCGACGTCTTCTTCGTGCCGAAGGGCCAGACCGCGCGCCTGCTCGGACAGCCTGTCGCCATGCTGATCTATCACGACTTCGCCCGCTATGACGCCGCCAAGCGCAAGCTGCGCTTCAACAACAAGGTCGTGCGCTATGGCGTCGAGGGCCCCTCGACCACGCCCGGCCCCTATGGCGCGGCGCGCTATGTCCGGATCGACGGTGGCAACCCCGATGCCGAGGACCGCTATTCGGCACTGAAGGACACGACGATCCGCGCCGGCTTCAAGGGGACCGAGCCGCAATGGCCCGCCGCCGGAGACGGCGACGCGATGGCGCGCGGCATGGCGGCGGCGGCCGAGATCGAGCGCGAGATCGCCAATGCCGGCGATGACGTGCTGGTGCTGCGGCGCTCCTACTCGACCCAGTCCGCCGACGCCTCCGCGATGGAGGCCGACAACGGCAATGTCTGGTACGAGCGCGGCACCGGCGTGCTGCACGCGCTGATCGCGACGCAGTCGCCGCACGAGGTCGCCGAGATGGCGGCGCAGATGCTGGCGAAGTCGAAGTTCCCGCTCGGGAGCATCGACCTCAGGATCGGCTATACCGTCGGCTACGGCACCAAGGACCACGCGCTCTTCCCGTTCTTCTGCGTGCTCGCCGGGCTCTATTGCGAGGGTCGGCCGGTCCGGCTCGCCAATGACCGCTATGAGCAGTTCCAGACCGCGCTGAAGCGCCATGCCTTCCAGATGGAGAAGGTCATGGTGATCGATCGCAAGACCGGCAAGTTCCGGGCGATGACCGGGCGCTACCAGAACGATGGCGGTGGACGGGAGAACTTCTCGGTCTCGGTCGGCACGGTCGGCGCGACGGCGGCGCAGTCGATCTACTATCTGCCGAAGAGCGATTTCTCAGCGGCGATCCTATCCTCGCGCGCGGTCGATGCCGGTTCGATGCGCGGCTATGGCACGCTGCAGACCATGGCGGCGACCGAGATGATGGTCGACGAGGCGGCCGAGGCGCTCGGTCTCGACCCGATGGAGTTCCGGAAGCGCAATGCGCTGAAGTCGGGGATGAAGAACTCGCAGGGCGCGATCCCCTCCGGCGCGCTGCGCCATGACGAAATCCTGGCCAAGGCGGAAAAGCATCCGCTCTGGGTGAACCGGCAGAGGCGCAAAGCCGAATTCGAAACTGCCAACCCCGGCAAGAAATACGGCGTCGGCTACGGCCATGTGCACAAGGATTACGGCACCGGCGCGGAGGCTGCGCTCTGCGCGCTCGAGTTCGATGCGAGCGGTCGGCTGAAGCTGTCGCATGTCGCGCATGAGATCGGCACGGGCGCAACGACGTCGCAGGCGGTGATGGCCGCGGCCATCCTCGGCAAGCAGCCCGACGAGACCGTGTTCGGCAAGGTGCGCTGGCCGCAGATGCCGCTCGAGACCACCGACGAGCCCTATACGCTGTCGCAGGAGGAAGAAGACAAGCGGATGGCCAATCCGCGCTGGACGCCGAGCTTCACCTCGCCGATGAGCGCCTCCAACAGCGTCTATTATCTCGGCCATGCGACGCGCGAGGCAGCTCGCATCCTGGTCGATCTGACGATCTGGCCGGCTGCGCGCTCGCTCTGGTCGCGCGGCATCGGCGGCGGCCAGATCGCGCCGGAGGCTGTGCGGCGCGAGGATCTGCGCGTCAGCAATGGCGGGATCACGGCGGCGGCAATGCAGCCCCTGCCCTTCGCCGAGGTCGCGGCCGAAGCACACCGGCTCGGCCTCGTCACCGGCATCACCGTGCACAGCTTCAACCGTTGGCAATGGGCGGAAGCCGAGTTCGAGTTGCCGGGTACCGGGCGGCGGCGCTTTCCCATCGATGCGCTGGCGCTGAAATATGGCGATGGTGCGCCGGCCGAGCGCAAGGCGCTGATGACTGAAGGCGGCTGGCATTTCGTCGAGCGCGCCGCGGTCTCCTACCCGCCGGCGCAGCGCAACAATGCCGGCGTCACCTATTACGCGCCGATGGCGACGCTCGCCGAGATCGTCGTCGACACCGGCAGCGGCGAGGTCAGCCTGCTGTCGCACCACTCCATCCTCGAATGCGGCAACCAGATCGTGCCGGATCTGGTCTCCGGCCAGATTCAGGGCGGGCTCGCCATGGGCATCGGGCACGCCCTCAAGGAGTACCTGCCGCTCTATGAGGACGGGCCGGGCGACGGCACCTGGAACTGGAACCGCTACGAGTTGCCGACCTCCGGAGATGTCGCGGTCTGGAAGCAGACGGCCGAAGTGCTGCCCCCGCTCTCCGACACCGACCCACCCAAGGGCATGGCCGAGGTGGTGATGATCGCAGTGGTGCCGGCAATCGTGAACGGCGTCGCCCATGCCATCGGCAAGCGCTTCTACACCCTGCCGCTGACGCCCGAGAGGATCAGGGAGGCGCTGGCATGACGGTTCCGACCAAGCAGCTCTCCCTGACCATCAACGACAAGGCCGTCGGACCGATCGACGTGCCCGAGACGATGATGATGCAGGACTTCCTCTATGAGTACCTGAACCTCACTGGCTCGCGCATGGGCTGCGGCCAGGGCATCTGCCATGCCTGCACCGTGGTGCTGGAGAAGGCCGACGGCTCGCTGGAGGAGATGCGGACATGCATCACCGGCGCGCACTGGTTCGCCGGGCGCAAGGTCAGGACCGTCGAGGGCCAAGCCAAGCGCGACGCCAATGGCGCGATCACCGAGCTCTCGCCGGTTCAGCAGGCCTTCATCGAGCATTTCTCCTTCCAGTGCGGCTATTGCACGCCGGGCTTCGTCACCGGGGCGACGGTGCTGCTCGACCAGCTTAAGCGCAACCCGGTGAAGCGCGAGGCGCTGGAGCAGGTGATCAGCGAGGCGCTCGACCACCATCTCTGCCGCTGCACCGGCTATGTCCGCTATTTCGAGGCGGTGCGCGATCTCGCCCTCAAAACTCCCGGCTTGGTGAAGGCGTAACGCTGATGGGGAGGAAGCTGCTTCTGGCCGTCCTGGCGGTCGCTGTCGTCGGTGCGCTCGCAGCGGGGGCCGTCTTCCTCGGCCTGTTCGAGCGCAGCGTGGTCGCCAGGGAGATCGAGCAGCCGCTCTCGGCCGAGCAGATGAAGGCGCTCGCCAAGCGCGGCGCCTATGTCGCCGTCGCCGCCGACTGCTATGCCTGCCATGTCGTCAAGGGCGGCGCGCCCTGGGCCGGCGGCCTGCCGTTCGAGACGCCGCTCGGGACGATCTTCTCGACCAATATCTCGCCCGACAAGGAACATGGCATCGGCAACTGGACGCGCGCCGAGTTCCACCGCGCCGTGCGCGACGGCGTCGGCAAGCACGGCCATCTCTATCCGGCCATGCCCTATGCCTCCTATCGCAAGCTGACGGCCGACGATGTCGACGCGGTCTACGCCTTCCTGATGAGCCGCGAGCCGATGAAGGTGGCGAACAAGGCCAACCACATGCCTTTCCCGCTCAACATCCGGCAGGGGCTGACCTTCTGGAACCTGGTCAACCTGTCGTCCGACACGAAGACCGAGGTCGCCGGGCGCTCGGCGCTATGGAATCGCGGCCGTTATCTCACCGACGCTCTCGCCCATTGCGGCGAATGCCATACGCCGCGCAACCTGGCCATGGGCATGCAGGAGAGCGCCTATCTCCAGGGTTCGGAGCTCGAAGGCGTGATCGCGCCTGACATCACCAAGGCTGGGCTGACCCGGATGGGCTTCGACCCGCTGGTGTTCACAGGCTTTATGAAGGCGGGCATCTCGGCGCAGGGCGCCATGACCAACCAGATGTTCGAGGTGGTCCACTTCTCGACGCAGTATTTCACCGCCGAAGACCTCGCGGCGATGTCGGCCTATCTCTTCGACCTCGACAAGCTGCCGGAAAGTGCGGCCCCGCCGGCGGCGCCGAAGCCCGTCGCCGTCTCCGCCGAGGTCGCGGCCTCGGCCCGCGCCAGCTACATCGCCGTCTGCGCCAGCTGCCATGGCATGGAGGGGCAAGGCATCCCGCATGTCGTGGTGCCCTTGGCGACCAATGCCTCGCTGCGGCTGGCCGATGCGCGCAACCTGAACAAGGTCATCCTGACCGGCATCCCGGCCCAGCGCTTCCCTGGCCTGGAGCGCATGCAGCCGATGCCGGGCTTCGCGGGGCAACTCTCAGATCAGCAGGTCGCCGATCTCTCCAACTGGCTGCGGGCAAATTGGGGCGGGCAGCAGCCGAGCGTGACGGCGGACGAGGTCAAGCGGCTGCGCTGATCCCGGAGAGAAGCTGTACGATATCGGCGGTGAGGGCGCTTCCCCAGGGTTGAAGGGAGTCTCGCCGCTGTCGCATGTCGGCGTGGGTGGGGTTCAGCGCGGGTCAGCCCCTACACGGGAGCATTTGACAACCGCGATGCCTTCCATGTGACATCTGGCGGGCAAGTCTCTCTGCTCTCGGCCGCGGAATCGTCCGTCGATCCGGCCAATTCTCCACAGTGGTGCCTCGTCATGAACATGCGCACAGCTCCCGCCGAGCTTTCCTCGGCGTCGTTCGGAATCGGCCAGCCCGTGCCGCGAAACGAGGATCCGATCCTGGTTCGCGGCGAGGGGCGCTATACCGACGACATGGCGCTTGAGGGGCAGCTTTATGCCGCTTTCGTCCGCAGCCCACATGCGCATGGCGTGCTCAACGGCATCGATATCTCTGCCGCGACGGCGATGAAGGGTGTGGTGGCGATCTATACGGGCGCCGATCTCGACGGGCAGGGCTATGGCCCGCTGCGCTGCCAGATCGACTTGCCCAACCGCGACGGGACGCCGATCCGCAAGCCGGTGCGCATGGCGCTGGCGACCGACAAGGTCCGCTTCGTCGGCGATCCCGTGGCTGTCGTCGTCGCCCGTAGCGCCGTGCAGGCGCGCGACGCCGCCGAGGCTGTAGCGCTCGACATCGACGTCCTGCCTGCCGTCATCTCGGGCGAGGAGGCGCTCGCTCCGGGCGCGCCGCTTCTCTATGACGAGGTGCCCGGCAACCTCGTCCTCGACTACCACTCCGGCGATGCGCAAAAGGTCGCCGCCGCCTTCGCCGTCGCGGCCCATGTCGCGAGGCTCCGGATCGTCAACAACCGCATCGTGGTGAACCCGATCGAGCCGCGCTCGGCGATCGCCAGCTATGACCGCAAGGCCGGCCGCTACACGCTGCACGCTCCGAGCCAGGGCGTCTTCGGCCTGCGCAACAATCTCGCGGCGGCGATGGGCGTTCCGGCAGGCCGGATGCGACTGGTCACCGGCCATGTCGGCGGCTCGTTCGGCATGAAGGCCTCGGTCTTCCCCGAGCATGTCGCGCTGCTGCATGCCGCCCGCTTGCTGAAGAAGCCGGTGAAATGGACCGACGAGCGCTCGGAGAGCTTCGTCGCCGACCATCACGGCCGCGACATGGTGTTCGAGGCCGAGCTCGCGCTCGACGCGCGCGGCCGCTTCCTGGCGACACGCTTCACCGGCATCGGCAATATGGGCGGCTATCTTTCACCGGTCGGGCCGATGATGGCGACCCTCAACATCGGCAAGAACAGCGTCGGCATGTACCGCACGCCGCTGGTCGAGGTGCAGGCGAAATGCGCCGTCACCAACACCCCGCCGATCGGCGCCTATCGCGGCGCCGGACGGCCCGAGGGCAACTACTTCATGGAGCGGCTGATCGATACCGCCGCCCGCGAGATGGGGATCGACAGCGCCGAGCTGAGGCGGCGCAACCTGATCAAGCCGGGGCAATTGCCCTGGGCGACGCCGATCGGGACGGTCTATGACAGCGGCGATTTCCCGGCCCTGTTCGCGCAGACGCTCGAAGCCGCCGACTGGCAGGGCTACGGGGCCCGCCTGCGCAAGAGCCGCAAGGCCGGCAAGCTGCGCGGCCGCGGCATTGGCTGCTATCTCGAGGTGACAGCCCCGCCGACCAACGAGATGGGCGGCCTGCATTTCGAGGCCGACGGCAGCGTCACCATCGTCACCGGGACGCTCGATTACGGGCAGGGCCACTGGACGCCCTTCGCCCAGATCCTGTCGAGCCAGCTCGGCGTGCCGTTCGAGAGGATTCGCCTGGTGCAGGGCGACAGCGACCGGCTGATCGCCGGCGGCGGCACCGGCGGCTCCAAATCGGTGATGGCGAGCGGCTCGGCGATCATCGAGGCGAGCGAATTGGTGATCGAGAAGGGCAAGCTGCTTGCCGCGCATTTTCTGGAGGCAGCCGCGACCGATATCGAGTTCGGCGGCGGCCGCTTCAGGATCGCGGGAACCGATCGCGCCATCGGCATCATGCAGCTCGCCGAGAGGCTGCGGACAGATGCCAGCATTCCCGCCGACCTCCCGCAAACGCTCGATGTCGACCACATCTTCAAGGCGGCGCCATCAGCCTATCCGAATGGCTGCCATATCGCCGAGGTCGAGATCGATCCAGAAACCGGGCAGGTCGAGATCGCCAGCTATATCATGGTCAACGACTTCGGGACGGTGGTGAACCCGATGATCGTCGAAGGGCAATTGCATGGCGGTGTTGTCCAGGGGATCGGCCAGGCGCTCTACGAGATGACGGCCTATGACGAGGCCGGCCAGCTGATGACCGGCTCGTTCATGGACTATGCGCTGCCGCGCGCGGCGGATGTGCCGTTCTTCTCCTTCATCAGCCGGGGCGTCCCGACTGCCACCAACCGGGTTGGGGCCAAGGGCTGCGGCGAGGCCGGCTGCGCGGGGTCGCTGCCCTCGGTGATGAACGCGGTCGTCGATGCGCTCGCGCCGCATGGCGTGCGTCATCTCGACATGCCGGCGACGCCACTGGCGATCTGGAAGAGCATCCACGCTCGCGGTTGAGGCTGCGTCAGGCCTCGCCAGGGTCGGTGACGTCTATCTCGATGGCGAAGACGCGGCTGCTGCCCGGCTTGAGGAGAGGCGACGGGGCGTTGCGCCCGTCGTCGAGGCGCCCGATCGAACAGGGTTCGATCGACATCACGCCGGCGCCCGGCCGCAAATCGCGCCAGAGCTGCAGAATGGGCAGTTCGATGGTGTCCCAGTGGAAGGCGATGGTCGCTGCCTTGCCGTGGGCGCTGCAGCTCGCCTGCGCGTAGGTCGCAGGGTGCAAATCGGCTGGGACCACCGCGTCCTCGGGCACGGAAAGCGGGCCCGCCAGACACTTGCCGTCGAGCTCGATCGTGCTGCCCTCGATCATCGGGTAGCCGAGATTGAAATGGTAGAGCGCCATGATCGGGGCGGGCTCGGCTCCGATCACCGTGACGCGGTCGCTAAGGCTGAGCGAGCTGCCGCCGATCGGCGCCTCGATGCGGCGCTGCAAGCGATAGCCGAGGCCGCCATGGGTCCAGCAGGCGGCTTCGCCCTCGCAGAACAGTATCGGCACGGCGGCGTCCCAGTCCTCGCCATAGGCGGTGAGCCGCGCCGGCGTGAACGGGGCCGATCCGTGCAGGGGCCGTCCGTCGGCCGGCTGGCGGATATGGTCGAAGCCGCAGGTGTTGAGGAAGCCGCCGAAGGCCGTGCTGAAGCGCCGCTCCCGGTCGGCCGGACCGGTGTCGGGGCGGCGCAAGCCGGCGGGGCTCTGCCAGCCGAGCTGGACGCCGCGCCAGGACAGGGTCGCGATGTCCATCAATCGCCCGGCGGTCACCCAGAAATCGAGCCCGCCGCCGGTCGAGAAGGCCAGGGTCTCGATGCCGGCCTCGGGCCCGTCGCCGAGGACGATGCGGCGCACGCTGGCGAACTGCCGTGGGTCGGCAGCGAGGTGGCGCGGGAAGCTCGCCGGCTTGCGCATCGTCAGCCGGTCGCGTCCGGGGCGAGGTCGATGCGCGTGAAGGCCTCAGGCGGCGCGCCATTCGCGATCATCAGGCGTCGCATCAGGGCTGCGAGCCGGGCCTCAGTGGCTGCGTCGTTCAATGGCGCTTCCTGGCCGGGGTCGGTCTTGAGGTCATAGAGGCGCGTCTCGGATTCCAGTAGGCCTCCCGGGCCGTAATTATTGTACATCGGCGAGCGTTCGATCACCGGCACCTTCAGCAGGTTCGCGCCCTTGGTGAAGCCCAAAGGCGGCGAGATCGTCGCGCCTGCCAGCTCCTCCGTCGAGAACGGCGAGAAGATGTGCGTCGGCATCAGCGTGTACTGGTAGAGTTCCTGCTTCGACAGGTCTTCCGGGAAGCGGTGATAGGTGTAGCGCCCGTCGGCGACATTTACCGCGCCGCCGAAATAGCCGAACAGCAGGCCGTCGCGCAGCGCGGCGCCGTCGGCCATGCGGCAGAGCGAGATGCCTTCGTTTTCGGCCGGTGGCGTGGCGCCGAACAGGTCGAGGAAGGTCGGCGCGAGATCGATCGACTGGGTCAGCGCCTGCGAGCGCGTGCCGGCGCGCTCGGGATGGCGGGGATCGTGCAGGAAGAGCGGGATATGGGCGACCTCTTCATAGAGGTTCATCCGGTTCTTGGCCCAGAAGTCGTGTTCCCCGAGCAGGAAGCCATGGTCGGTGGTGACGACGAGGGCGGTGTCCTTCCACATGTCGTTGGCGTCGAACCAGTCGAGGAGCTTCCCGAGCAGGTCGTCGCACATCGCGACGACGGCGTAATAGTTGGCGCGGAGCTCCTCGCATTCCGCCGGCAATTCATCGACGCGGCCATAGCGCGGCCAGTCGCGGATCGGGCCGTTCCAGCCGGTATCGAAGGCCTCCTTGAAGCGGGCAGGCGCGGTGAAGGGCTCATGCGGGTCGAAGGTCTCGATCTGCAGCAGCCAGTTGTCGGCGTCCTTGTTGCGCTCGAGGAAGTCGAAGCCCTCGGCGAAGCAGCGCACCGAGGGAAAGTCCTCTTCCGCCTTGATGAACTCGCGGTTGATGATGTTCTGGCCGAAATAGCTGCGGCGGGCGTCGCTGAACTGGCGCGCATGGTATTTCTCGCGCAGCCGTTCCCAATGTGGCTGGACCATCGCCTTCCAGCGGTCGCCCTCCTGCCCGCGCACGAACTCGTAGGAATCGTAGCGGTTGTGATAGGTCGCCCCGCCATCCTCCCAATAGTGGAAGTGGTCGGTGATCAGGTGGCTATAGGTCCCGGTCTCCTTGTGCAGGATCTCCGGGAAGGCGTTGTCGAAGGGTTCGAGCGGGCCCCAGCTGCGATGCAGGAAGGTGAGCCGCCCGGTCAGCATGTCGCGCCGTGCCGGCATGCAGGGCAGGCTGCCGACATAATGCTGGTCGAAGCTCACCGAGCGGCGCGCCAGCCGGTCGAAATTCGGCGTCGGCACGCGCTTGCCGCCATAGCAGCCGAGCATGTGGCGGTTCAGCGAATCGAAGAGGACGAATACGGCCTTCACATTGGTCTCCCGGCTCGGGCTTGCTGACAGGGCGCTATTTCACGGCGCCCTGGGTGAGGCCTTTGACGATGTAGCGTTGGGCGAAGAGCATCACGATCAGGGCCGGCAGCATGGCAAGGCCGGCGCTGGCCGCCATCTGCGTGTACTGGATCTCGAATTCCTGGGCGAATTTGGCGATCGCGACAGGGACGGTCGCGGTCTGCTTCATGCTCAGCGCCAGCGAGACCGCGAACTCGTTCCAGGAGAAGACGAAGGTCAGGACGGAGGTTGCGGCGAGGCCGGGCGCGATGACCGGCAGTATGACGTTCCAAAGCAGGACCGGCGTGGTCGCCCCGTCCATCAGCGCGGCCTCTTCCAGTTCCTTCGGCACCTCGCGCACGAAGACGCTCATCAGCCAGATCGCCATCGGCAGGTTGAGGGTCGCATGCGCCAGGATCAGGCCGGTGAAGCTGTTCTCCAGGCCGACGGTCCGCAGCATGGTGAACCAGGCGCTGGCGAGTGCTACCGGCGGGATCATGTGGAAGACCAGCGTCCAGGCAAGGAAGACCTGCACGACCCAGCGGCGCCAGCGCGTCCGGTTGAGCGAGAAGGCGGCCAGCGTCGCCGCGCCGACGCAGAGCAGGGTGCTGGCGACGCCGACGACGATCGAGTTGCGGTAATTGACCAGGAATTCCGAGGTCTTGGAGAACAGCACCTCGTGGAAATTGAACAGCACCGGCGAGAAGGTGACCTCGCCCATCAGCAGCGAAATCTGGGTTCGAAAGCCCGCGGTGACGGTCCAGATCACCGGGAGCAGCACGATCGCCGCGCTGACGAGGAGGGCGGCGTGGATCGGCCAGCCCGAGGACGCATTCGCCCTGCCGCTCATGCCCGGCCCTCCGAGCGCCGGCGCGCCGACAGCGCCAGCACGAGCAGCAGGCAGACCAGGAAGATCACGGTCACGGACATCGCCGAGCCGTAGCCCGCCTTATCCTCGGTGAAGAAGCGCTGGTAGAGCGTGAAGCTGATGACCTCCGTCGCGGTGCCAGGCCCGCCCTTGGTCAAGAGATAGACCTCGTCGAAGACCTTGAAGGCGAGGACGAGGCGGAAGGCGAAGGTGACGATGATGGTCGGCACCATCAATGGCAGGGTGACGTAGAGCAATTCCTGCCAGGCGCTGGCGCCGTCGATCTTGGTGGCCTCGTAGACGTCCTGCGGCAGCGACTCCAGCCCTGCCAGGAAGAGCAGGAAGCAGAACGGCGTCCAGTGCCAGATATCGACCATGATCACCGAGAGCAGGGCGATCTGGCCATTGCCGAGCCAGTCGACCGGTCCCAGCCCGACGAGGCCGAGGATCTGGTTGGCCAACCCAAAATCATAGTTGAGCATCAGCTTCCAGATGGCGCCGATGACGATGCCGGGGATCAGGATCGGCAGGATGAAGATGGTCCGGTAGAGGACGCGGGCGCGGCTGACCCTGCTGACCAGCAGCGCCAGCGCGAAGCCGAGCAGCATCTGCCCGGTCACCGCGCCGAGCGCGAACAGGCCGGTGTTCCAGAGGCCGGCGCCGAACAGGGCATCGCTGAACAAAGCGCGGTAGTGATCGAGCCCGGCCCAGCTGCGCACCGCCCGGCCCTCGACCCAAGCGATGTTCTGGAAGCTGGTGAGGACCAGCCCGAAGAGCGGGACGATGCTGAGCGCCAGTAGCATCACCAAAGCGGGAGCGAGCGTCAGCCAGCGCCAGAGACGCTGGTCGGCATTCTCCATTTGCCGGTCGATGGCCCGCGCACCGCCCTTTGCCACAGCTCCCGCCATGCCCCGTTCCCCTCGCCACCCGGACGTCACTTGAGCGGCTGGAGCCCGCCGGTCTTGTAGGAGTACTTCTCCATGATCTTGTGGATCTCGGCGGACATGCCGTTGAGGGCGTCGACGCTGGTGATCTCGCCGGCCACGGCCCGGTTGAGCCCGATTTCGAGCACGGCGATGACGTCGTTGGCCTCGGGGAACTGGTAGATGTTGACCGCGTGCGGCAGCGCCTCCGCCAGCGGCTTCATCCAGCGGAACTTGCGCTCCTGCGCGATCGGATCCTTGTAGACGGCGGCATGCACCGGGATGCCGCCGGCCTTCGCCGTCTCCATCTGGGCGTCCTTGGTCTGGAACCAGTGCAGGAATTCGACCGCGGCGCGCTTGCGATCGTCCGGCACGTTCCGCGAGATGCCGGCGAGCCAGTGCCCGAGGCCCGGAGCGGTCGGCAGCCCTGGCTGCGAGGGCGGCGGCGCGAACTCGATCTTGTCGACGACGGCCGACTTGTTGGGATCGTCCATCTGCGACCAGGCGGCGATCACCATCATGATATGCGCGGCATGGCCGGTCACCATCGCCTGGATCACCTCGGCCTGGTCGGAAGCGGCCGTCTTGGGGTGGCCGACGGTGCGGGCCAGGCGGATGTAGTAGTCGAGCGCCGCGCGCCCTTCCGGCGAATTCAGCGTCACCGAGTAATCGCCGGCCGACTGGTCCTTGAAGATGCCGCCACCGAAACCGTAGAGATAGGGGTAGAAGTCGTAGGCGACGGTGTGGGGCCCGCGCGCGCCGCGCTGGACGATGCCGTACATGCCAGGGGGCTTGTGGAACTTGGCCGCATTCGCCTCCAGTTCCGCGAAGGTCTTCGGCGCCGACAGCCCGGCCTGCTTGTAGAGGTCGCCGCGATAATAGAGCAGCGGGATCAGCGGCGAGACCGGCAGCGACATCAGCTTGCCGTCGGCCGTCACCGTCTTCTTCTGGGCGTTGTAGTAGATGGTGTCGCCGAGCGTGTAGATCTCGGGGTCGAGCTTGAAGCCGGGGTCGATGTCGGTGATCGCATCGAGGAAGCCGCCGGCATACATCTCGGTGAACCAGCCCGAGTTCATGATCAGGATGTCGTACTGGCCGCGCTGCGCGCGGACCGAGTTGCGCTGCTTCTCAAGCGAGCCGGCAAAGGGATTGACGTCGAGCTCGACCTTGTTGCCGGTCGCCGCCTCATAGGCCTCGACCGTGCGGCGGAAGCTGGCGAACCAGGGCGACTGGTTCACGACGATGGTGATCGGGGCCTGGCCCTTGGCGTGGAGCGGCCGGATGCCGCCGGTGCCAAGTGCGGCGCCGAGGCTGGTGGCGCCCATCCCCTTCAGGAGATCGCGTCGCGGCAAGCGAAAGTCGAAGCTCATGTCATCCTCCCTGCGAAACCGTTCCACGTCAGTCTGCCGTCAGCTAACTGTCTTCCCGCATTCGCGCGCCCTCAGCGGCAGAATGCCGGGCTGGCCCAGGCCCATTGGCCGTTGGCCTGGCGCATGCGGACATAGACCCAGTCGCCGGACCGCAGCGGTTCGAGCGCGATCCGGCCCTGCCATTGCCATTGATGCGGACGGGGCAGCGGGAAAAGCCTGAAGGCCGGGCTGTCGATCGGGCCGAGATTGCCCGCCAGCGCCCCTTCCATCAGGCGTGCCGCGGTGACCTCGAAACGCTGGCCGTTGGCGTCGAGCACGAAGCGGGCATCGCTGCCGAGCCGCACGCGCGCCGCGATCGCCTGCATGGCGGGCGTCATGTTGTTCGGGTTCGACGATGCGGTGATCGTGAAGCCGATCCGGTTTCCGTCGAGCGCGACCTCGTCCTCGTCCTGCCCGTCGGCGTCGCCTTCGAGTGGCGAGACGACTTCGTTGCCGCGCAGGCGCGGTTCGACCGAGAGGATTTCGCCATCTTCGACCCGTAGCGAGCCGGTCCAATGGTGTTGCTTGCCGCGCGAGCCCCAGCCCAGTTCCAGGACGAGGATCGTCTCCAGTTCTGCGCCATCGGCGCCGATCGGCGAGGCCGCGATCTCCGGCACGACGCGCCGCACCAGCGCGCCGTTCCGGATGACGTCGATATAGTCGATATGCCCCGGCGCGACGGCTTCGAGGTGGAGAATGGGGTCCGCGCCGGCCTCGACCTCGCTGCCGGGCCTCGCCCCGCCGAGCGTGAAGAAGAGATGGGCGTTATCGCCGGTCAGTGCGCCGGTGCGCCGCTGCATGATCGCGTCCCAGAGCGCGCCGCGATCATTGCTCCCGGCATAGACTACGGAGCGGCCATGGCCATAGGAGCCGGGATAGCCGCTATGATGGTCGGTATTGCCGAGGAAGCCGAAGCGGTGGCCGAGATTGAGGCCGTGCCGCACGGTCGAATGGCCGTCGCTTGGCCCCATCGAATGCAGGAAGGGCCGGTCCATCAGCGAGGTTTCGGAGCAGCCATGCATGGAGATGATCTCCAGCACCGGCGATAGCTCCGGATCGAGCGAGGCCCAGTTGATGCCGCGCGCGCCGAGCCGGTAGCCGATATGGTGCGGGAAGGCGAAGGCGCCCGCGCCGGCCTCGGCCTGCAGCATCGACTTCAGCTCCGCCGGAGTGTCCGCCTTGAGGATCGGGCGCGGTGTCAGATCGCGATAGACGATCGTGTAGTCGCCATGGGCGAAGGAATGGATCTCGTAGCCGGGGAAAACCGTGAACCGGCCCGGCTCGTCGGCTGCGGCGAGCGTGGCGAAGTGCCCCGGCCAGAGCCTGTCCAGCCGGGCGAAGCCCTTGACGTGGAAGTCGACGAT
Organism: Allobosea sp. NPDC003192; assembly: GCF_050275675.1. Classification (NCBI taxonomy): domain Bacteria; kingdom Pseudomonadati; phylum Pseudomonadota; class Alphaproteobacteria; order Hyphomicrobiales; family Alloboseaceae; genus Allobosea; species Allobosea sp. NPDC003192. The sequence continues at coordinate 9,359 of NZ_JBNNPK010000019.1, read as the reverse complement.
ATGGGCGACGCTCGGGTCGTCGACCGGCATGTCCGGCCAATAGGCATGGCCGGTGACCGAGACGAAATCGAGCTGCCGGCGCGCCCGTTTCAGTGCCTGTTGGAGGCTGCCATGGCCGTAAGACATGCCGCAATGATTGTGCAGGTCGCCGTAGAAGGGTCGGACCCCTGCCTTCGAGGCCAGGGGTGACAGCCTTTCCGGGAGACGCTCGCCAAGCATGCCGTTTCCGCCCGCTTATTGGTCTTTATGGCGGGCACGCTAGCGCGGTCTAATATATATTGCAATGTACCTCTGACGCGATCTCGTCAGGACCGCTTCGGCTGCGCCGTGCTGCCGCGCACGACCTGGTCGCAATGCAGGTAGACGATCTGCGGCGAGAGCTGCGGCTGCTCGATCCGCCGCCGGATGGTCTCCACCAGCTTTTCGGCCGCCTTGCGCTGCGAGCTGCCCGCGATGGTCATGACGCCGAGATGCTCGCTCGGGACGTCGCGATGGCCGAGCACCACCACGCTCAGATCGTTCGGCCAGTCGATGCCGAGCCGCTGCAGGCCCTGGGTGACGCCCAGCGTATCGGAGATGCCGAGCGTCAGCAGCGCCGTGAACGGCAGCCTGCCATCGCCAGACAAGAGCGGCGTCAGAGTATCGGCGACGGCGTCGAGCACGCTGTGGCTGGGGTGCTGGACCTGTTCGAGCACGATCGGTGGATGGAAGCTGAAGCGGCCCCGCTCGATCGCTGCATGGCGGCCGAAGGCGCGGCGTGCCGCCAGGATCGGCTGGGCCATGGTGTTGATCGAGATGAGGCCGAAGGAATGGTGGCCGAGATCGACGAGCTGGCGCAGCGCCATTTCCAGCGCGTCCTCCCAGTCGGTGCCGATGCGGTCGATATCGACGCCTGAGACGGTATGGCCGTCGACGACCAGCGCCTTCGCTTTCTGCTGCAGCAGGTGCAGCAGGCGGATGGGAATGCTCTCGTAATGCGATTGCAGCACGACCGCGTCGAAATTCGGGATCGAGTTGAGGATCTCGAGCAGATGCTCGGTGTGGTGGTAGGAGATCTGCACGACCTTGGCGTCCTGCCGCGACATCTCCTCGACGATGTAGTTCTGCACCAGCGCGCAGCGCTCGTTCATGCTGGCATTCGACAGGATGAGAAGGCTGTCGAGCCCGGTCCGGCTGCCGCTCCCGTCGGCCCGCATCGCTCCGCCGCGGGTGACATAGGTGCCGCGTCCGACCTGCGAGACGAGCAGGCCTTCGCTCTTGAGATGGTCGAGCGCTTCCTGGACGGTCGCCTGGCTGACCTGATGCTTCTTCATCAGGTCCCGCACGGTGGGCAGGCGGGCTCCGTCGTCGAGCCGCTCGATCATGTCGTAGAGCGTCCTCAGGACGATATTCGCCGAGCCGTTGCGCATGGGTCCCTCTCGACAGCCTCCCGATGCGGCGCCGGCGACGTGCCTTGGCCGCATACAATCGCCACCAGCGCGCTGCAACCGCAGATGCCGGCTTCGACTCGCTGCCGGCATTATATGCGCTGAAATACAAATTGCACTTTACAATTTGTCCTCTTGCATTAGCCTGACCTCAAGGCCGGTCCAAAGGCCGGGGGAGGAGTGTCGATGAGCCGTTCCGGCAATGTCTCGATGCGCGAGCCGGACGCGACGCCGCAGGCGCGCCGCTCGGCCCGGCCGCCCTTCATCCGGATCGAGGCCGTGCACAAGTCCTTCGCCGCGCGCCAGGGCGGCGAGCTCACGGTCCTCGACAGCATCAACCTCGACATCGCCGAGAACGAGTTCGTCTCCCTGATCGGCCGCAGCGGCTGCGGCAAGACCACTCTGCTCAACATCATCGCCGGCCTCGACGCCGCGACCTCCGGCCGGATCGCGATCGGCGATCGGCCGGTGACCGGCCCCGGTCAGGGCCAGGGCGTCGTCTTCCAGCAACATGCGCTGTTCCCCTGGCTCACCGCCCTTGGCAATGTCTCCTTCGGCTTCCGCAAGGCCGGCCTGCCAAGCGAGGAGCGCCGGGAACGCAGCCTCGAACTGCTGCGCCTCGTCGGGCTGGAGGCGGCGGCGAACAAATATCCGCGCGAGATGTCGGGCGGCATGCAGCAGCGCGTCTCGATCGCCCGGGCGCTCGCGCTCGATCCGCAGATCCTGCTGATGGATGAGCCCTTCGGCGCCCTCGACGAACTGACCCGCATCGAATTGCAGCAGGAGCTGCTGCGCATCTGGCAAGTCAGGCGCAAGACCGTGGTCTTCGTTACCCATTCGATCGACGAAGCGCTGATGCTGTCTGACCGGATCGTGCTGCTCGCGCCCAATCCCGGGCGGATCCAGCGGATCTTCGAGGTGCCGATGCCGCGCCCGCGTTCGCGCACCGAGCCGGCCTTCAACGCGCTCTATGACGAGATCTGGAGCGAGCTGTCGTCATGAGCGCCCGGCTCGCCCGCGCTGCCAGCTCGCTCGCGGTCATCGCCGTGCTGCTCGCGGCCTGGGAGCTCGCCGTCGGCCATGGCCTGCTCAAGGCCTATCAGTTCCCGCCCCCGAGCAAGATCGCCCGCGGCTTCGTCGAATTGTCGCTGACCGGCTTTCCCACTGGCGTCTCGCTCTGGACCCATACGGGCGTGACGATCTGGCGCGTGCTGCAGGGCTATGTCGCGGCGATCCTGCTCGCCGTGCCGCTCGGCCTGCTGATCGGCGCCATGCCGGTGCTCGACAAGCTGAGCGCCCCGCTGATCGTGTTCTGCCGCTCGGTCGCGACGCTGAGCCTGCTGCCGCTCGTCATCGTCTGGTTCGGGGCGGGCGAGCTGACCAAGGTTGTGCTGATCGGCTATGGCTGCTTCTGGACCATGCTGTCCAACGTGATCGCCGGCGTCCGCTACGTCGATCCCGTGCTGGTGAGGGCGGCGCGCTCCTTCGGCCTGCAGGGTCCGGAACTCTATGGCGAGGTCGTGCTGCCCGCGGCGCTGCCGCGCATCTTCGCCGGCGCCCGCATGGCGCTCGGCGTCGGCTTCATGGTCATCGTTGGCGCCGAGATGATCGGCACGATCCAGGGCCTGGGCGCCCTGATCATGGAAGCCCGCACCTTCTATCGCAGCGAGATCACCATCGTCGGCATGCTGGTGATCGGCTTGCTCGGCTTCCTGATCTCCAGTGGCCTCGCCGGGCTCGAACGGCTGCTGATGCCGTGGGCCGGCAATCTCGATCAGGTGCGGCGATGAGCGCGGGCGCCCTCCGCAGCAATGATATCGCGCTCGGTGTCATCGGCACGCTGGCGGTGATCCTGCTCTGGGAAGCAGCGGTGCGTACGGGCGCGATCGACCCAGCAGTATTCCCGAGCCCCTCGCTTGCCATCGCCGCAGCTACCGAGCGGGTGACGGCGCGCCAGCTTGGCGAGAACCTGTCCTGGAGCCTGGCCCGGGTCTTCTCCGGCTTTGCCCTCGGAGCGCTCGCGGGCATCGTGGTCGGCGTCCTCGCCGGCTGGTATCGCCGCTTCGGCCTACTGGTGAGCCCGCTGGTCGAGCTGCTGCGGCCGATCCCACCGCTCGCCTGGATCCCGCTGGCGATCATCTGGTTCGGCCTCGGCGAACCTTCGAAATTCTTCATCATCTTCCTCGGCGCCTTCTTTCCGGTCGTCACCGCCGCCTATCAGGGCATGCGCGGCGTCGACCCGATGCTGCTGCGCGCCGGCCAGACCATGGGCCTTTCGGGCGTGCGGCTGCTGCTGCGCGTCGCGATCCCCGCGGCCGCGCCCGATCTGGCGACGGGCCTGCGCATCGGCTGGGGCCTGAGCTTCGGCGTGCTGGTCGCCGCCGAGCTGATCGCGGCCGACAGGGGCCTCGGCTACATGATCATCGCCGAGCGCAATGCCGGCGGCTCGGTCGGCGTCATCATCGTCGGCATCCTCTTGATCGGTGCCCTCAATCTCCTGACCGACGCGGCCATCGGCGTGGCGATCCGGCACTGGGTCGGCCGCTGGCATGGCAGCTAGAGGCGACTATCCAACCAAAAAAGGGGAGGTTCGAATGACGGCATTTCCTAGGTATTTGCGGACCGCGGCGTTCGCCGGTCTGCTGACCCTGGCCGGCCTGCTGCCGGCGGCGGCGCAGAAGATCGAAACCGACAAGCTCTCGATCAGCATCGGGCCCGACCTGCCCTTCCTCGTCCATATCGTCGCGAAGGAGAAGGGCTGGTTCATCGAGGCCGGCTTCAAGACCGTCGAGTTCAAGACCTTCGCCTCGGGCAATCTTGCTGGCGAGGCCCTGCTCGCCGACCAGATCCAGCTCTGGACGCCCGGCAACCTGCCGCCGGTCTCAATGGCGCATAACGGCGTGCCGGTGGTGATCCTCGGCACCAATGCCGTCAGCCACGGCCTGGAGAAGATCGTCGTCCGCAAGGATGCCGGCGTCGAGAACCCCGAGGACCTCTACAAGGTCAAGCTCGGCCTCTTGGTCAGCTCGACCTCCGGCGCGCTGCTCGACAATGTCGCCAAGCGCTACGGACTGGATGCGAGCAAGATCAAGACCGTCAACCTCGGGCCGCCGGAAGCGATGGCAGCGATGGCCAGCAACGAGATCCAGGGCATGGTGTTCTGGGAGCCCTTCCCGTACCGCGCCGTCAAGGAGCAGGGCGCCAGGATCGTCCATAGCGGCACGACCAGCTATTTCGCCAAGAACAAGGGCGAGGCCGCGCCCGTCTCCAACAACCGCACCATCTGGGTCGCCTCGCAGGACTGGGTGCGCAAGAACCCGAATGCGGCGAATGCCCTGGTCAAGGTGCTGCTCAAGGCCCAGGCCTATGTCGCCGATCCCGCCAACAAGGCCGAGGTCATCAAGATCTTCTCCGACGCTCAGAAGCAGCCGGTCGAGATGAACGAGGCGCTGCTGGCGGACTACAGCTTCGGCTCGAAGGTGGATCAGGCCTATGTCGACGACATGGCGGCGATCGTCGGCTTCCTGAAGGCGACCAACCGCATCCCGGGCCAGCCCATGGACGTGCTGACCTATACCTACACGGCCCCGCTGAAGGCGGTGGATCCGGCTCTGGTCGCGATCGAGGGGCGATGGAAGCCCTGATCACCGGATGGGGCGGCCTTCTCCTGGCGGCCGCCTCGCCCAACTCTCCTGAACCAGCGTCCTTGTGCGAGGCATCATGAGCCGCTCCCCATCAGACAAGGTCTGCGTGGCGCTGATCGGCGCGGGCTTCATCGCCGACTATCATGTCGGCGGCCTCAGGGCCGCTGATGGGGTCGAGATCGCGGCGCTCGTTGGCCGGCGGCGTGAAACGACTGAGGCGCGCGCTGCCGCGCTCGGCATCGCCCGCGTCGAGACCGATTACCGGGCGGTGCTCGATGACCCCGCGATCGACGCCGTCGTCATCGCGTCGCCCGATAGCACCCATGAACGGATCGCCATCGACGCGCTCGCCGCCGGCAAGGCCGTGCTGCTGCAAAAGCCGATGGCGCTCGACAGCGGGCAATGTCGTGCGATCCTCGCGGCTTCGGTGGAGGTTTCGGCGCCGCTCAGCGTCAGCTTCATGCACCGCTACTTTCCGGAGGTGCTCTGGCTGCGCGAGCTGCTGGCAAGCGGCAGGCTCGGCAGGGTTCATTCGCTGCGGCTGCGCAATGCCACGCCCGGCGCCGACTGGGCCGACTGGTTCTTCCGGCCCGGCGAGGTTTCGGGCGGGGTCGTGATGCAGCTCGGCGTGCATGGGATCGACCTCTGCCGCCATCTCTTCGGCGAGATCGACGACGTCGCGGCGCGGGCGCGGACCGCGCGACCGGAGCGGCGGCTGGCCGATGACCGGATGGTCCGCACCGAGCTGGAGGATACGGTCGCCGCGACCTACGGTCTGGCGGACGGTGCGATCGCCAGCCATGAGATGAGCTATACCGAGCGGGCCGGCTGCGACCGCTTCCGGCTCGAACTCTACAGCGATGCCGGCACGGTTTTCCTGCGCACGGAACGGGGGTCGGCCGCGATCTTCGCGCCGGATCTCACCGGCGAGAAGGCCTGGGTCACCCCGCCGCTGGTCGATGCGCCGCTCGGGCAAGCCCATCACCGCCACTGGCTCGACGTCGTGCGCGGCCTCGCGCCGGCTGATGGTACCGCCGAGGCCGGCTTGCGCTCGGTCGAGGTCGCCGAGGCGGTCTATCAGGCGGCGCGGATCGGGCGGCGTGTGCCGGCCGCGCCCACAGCAGAACTGGACCCGAAATGAGCCTGCGGATCGCGATCCTGGGGGTCGCCCATTACCACGCCAATTTCTGGACGAAGGCCTTCCTGGCGAGCGAGGGCGTCACGGTCGCGGGCGCCTTCGATGTCTATCCCGCGCGTCTGGAGGCCTTCGCGAGACAGCATGGCATCGACGCCGTCGCTGATCTGACGCAGCTGCTCGCCGGCAGCGATGCCGTCGCGATCTGCTCGGAAACCGTGAACCATCCCGAGCTTGTCCATGCCGCTGCCGAGAGGGGGTTGCCGGTTCTCTGCGAGAAGCCGCTTGGCGCCACCATGGAGCAGTGCGACGCCATCGCCGCGATCGTCGGGGAGACCGGCATCCGCTTCATGCAGAGTTTTCCCAAGCGCTTCGACCCGGTGAACCACGAGATCGCCGATCTGCTGCGCGATGGCGTTGTCGGTCGCATCACAATGGTGCGCATCCGGCATGGGCACAGCCACGGCTTCGATCCGAATTTCCGCAAAGGCTGGTTCGTCGATCCCGCGCAATCGGGCGGTGGCACCTTGCTCGACGAGGGCGTTCACGCCGCTGATTTCCTGCACTGGCTGTTCGGGATGCCGGAGAGCGCTTATGCGACGACCTCCTCCGACACCTTCGGCCTGCCGGTGGAGGACACCGCCGCAGCGGTCTTCCGTTACGAGAACGGGATGATCGCCGAGGTCACGACGAGCTGGGCTTTCGCCGCCGCCGATACCTCGATCGAGATCTACGGCACGGAAGGCACCATCCTGCTCGGCGGCGTCGACATCGCCTCGCGCCCGACGCGCGAGAGCGAATTCCTCAGGGTGTTCCGCCGCGAGCCGGGCGGCGGCAACTGGGCCTCGTTGCCGACGGTGCCGCATTTCAAGACCGGTGTCTTCCACGAGCACGTCGCCTGGGCCTTCGTCAAAGCCCTGAAGGAGGGCGGGTCCATGCCCGTCACGCTCGATGACGGCCGCCAGGCCTTCGCGATGATCGATGCAGCCTATCGTTCGGTGCGCTCCGGTCGGGCCGAGCCGATCAGCTCCTGAGCAGAGAGAGGCGAGCAACGCCATGGCGAGCCGGATGCGCGACGCGCGCGGTGAGGCAGTGAGCGCGATCCGATGACCGCGCTGGTCTCCGATATCGGCGGCACCAATACCAGGCTGGGTCTCGTCGAGGACGGCCAGCTCGTGCCCACGAGCCTGGACAGCTTCGCCAACGACGATTTCGATAGCTATGAAGCCGTGGTCGAAACCTATCTGGAACGGCTCGGGCAGCGTCGCCTCGATGCCTGCTGCATTGCACTCGCAGCGGCCCCGACGGCGGACGCTGCGCAATTGACGAACCGCGACTGGACCATCGGCCGGACCGGGATGCGGGCGCTGACCGGAGCGCCCTTCATTGGTTTCCTGAACGATTTTGAGGCCCTGGGATATGCCCTCATCGCGCCCCAGCGGCTGGCCGCTCAGACGGTGCTCGCGTCGGCCACGCCACGGCCGGCGAGGGCCACCCGCATGGTCCTGGGTGCCGGCACCGGCTTCAACGCTGCCGCCTGCTACTGGCCAGCCTTCGGCGCCGCTCCCCATGTCGCAGCTGCCGAATGCGGCCACACAACGCTGGCGATCGAGGGCGAGGAGGAACGCGTGCTCCAGGCGGCGCTGGCGGCCGGCCGCGGTCGCGCTTCAGTCGAGCGCGCGCTGTCCGGCAACGGCCTGCGCGAGATCTATGCCTTCGTCTGCGACCGCGACGGCCAGCCGTGCGAGGCCGGGACGAGCGCCGAGATCAGCACGGCCGCAGTCGCGGGAGCCGACGAGCAGGCGGTCGCGGCCGCTCATCTCTTCCTGCGCCTGCTCGGACGGGTCGCGGGCGACCTTGCGCTGACCTTTCTGCCGCATGGCGGCATCTATCTCTATGGGGGCGTCTGCCGGGCCCTGGCTCCCTTGATCGTGGGCACCGATACGTTTCGCGACGCCTTCCGCGCCAAGGGCCGGATGGCCCCGTTCATGGCGGATTTCGACGCGCATCTTCTTCTCGATGACCGCGTGGCCTTGAGCGGTTGCGTCGAATGGCTGCGGATCGTGGCGTCGTCGCGTTCCGGTAAATCCGGGGCGTGCCCGGCCTGATCAGGACCCTATCCGCCGGTAATCCTAGGTCGATACGGGGCGGCCGGCGAAGGTTTCGGCCTGCATGGCCGCGAGGCGCCAATCGAGTTCCCCGCCGGAGAGCTTCGCCGCCAGGCTGGAGTCGTGGGCACTGAATGGGGCCGGATGACCGGGGAGCCGAGATCGCTCATCGGGACAGGGACGAGCTCGGGTGCCCGCTGCCCGGCGCGGTGCAGTGCTTCGAAGGCCGTGGCGACCCAGTCGGCCCGCGACACGGCGGCGAGATGGACCAGCCGAGGCATGGGCTCTCTTGCTGCCAGGCGCCCGGCCAGACTCAGCAGCCGCTCGGCGCGGCAATAATTTCGGGCGCCTGTGCCTGCACGCAAACGCCCGCGGCCTGCGACCGATGCTTGAATTCATCCCCTATGCGACGATCGCCGATCTCGACAGCGCGCATGACCTGCTGCGGCAGGCGGCGCCCAGGGATGCCGGGCTTCTGGTCGATGCAGCTCTTCGCAGCGGCTGGTCTCCCATATGCGGCTCGGGGATCTGGCGCCGCTCTATGCGACCTTCGGCGGCAAGATCATCCTGGCCCATATGCCGCAGGACTGGCGGGACGAGTATCTGGCAGGCGTGAGTTTCGAGCCGATCACGGCCAATACGCTGTCCTCCTCGGCCGAGCTGTGCCGGCAACTCGACAAGATCCGGCGGGAGGGGATCGCCTATTCGCTCGAGGAATTCACGCCGGGGATCGCCGGGCTGGCGAAGGTAGTGCTAGCCGAGGACGGCGAAGCGCTCGGCTCCCTCAACGTGGCCCTTCCCGCGGTTCGCTACAACCTGCGGGCGGAAGCTCTGATCGCAGATGCGCTCGACGAAGCCGTGGCGGAGCTTCATCGCCAGTTCGCGAGCGCATGACACGTCGGTGTCCGCGACGCCGGGTCCCGAAGCCTTGGCAGGCTCAGCAGATCGCGTAGCGCTCGCGCAGGTCGATCTGCTTGCCGCTGGCGGCCGCTTCGGCCACGGCGAGCGTCGCGATCAGCGTACGTGCGCCATCCTCGACCGGCTG